>CAJUOO010000049.1 GCA_910588535.1 uncultured Lachnospiraceae bacterium
GCAAAAATGAAGCTGCCGCTTCACGAATTTCCATTCGTTAAAGCGACAGCCCCATGTTTATATATGCATATGAGTGTCAAAGAAAGATGTATCAACTAAGTGTATGAGTACTTAGAGTGAAGTAAAAATTTCATATCTTGCTCTGTACGCCTGTTAAAGCAGGTAGGTGGGAGCTTGAGCAAGAGCAGGAGATCCCTGCTCGATAGTACAGAATTGTGGAGATTTAATGAAACAGCATATAGGCTGTAAATAAGTTTTGACTATAGAGAAGATAGCTCTGTGGAGTTGTCTGTGAGGGCACAGTACCGCCCAAGGAGTTTTGAAGATGCCATATGGCAGGTTGTACTGGGAGTTATTAGAAAGATGCAGAAGAAAATGGAGAGTGATAAGCTGTGTATGATTTTAGTTTAGATCCAAGGTTTCGGGGTGTTGAGCCATTGGATGAAAAGGTATGGCTTTCTTCGCCTACTATGCATGGCAGAGAATTAGAGTACATGGCAGAAGCATATCACACAAATTGGATGAGCACGGTTGGCAAGAATATAGATTGTTTAGAAAGTATAATTGCTGACGTTGTTGGAGTGAAATGTGCTGTGGCACTTTCTTCGGGAACAGCTGCACTTCATTTGGCAGTGAAGCTTGCGGCAGAAAAATTATATGGAAGCAGCAGTGGTATCTCTACGCCAGCAGGGATTGGGCATGGTGGCAGTATGCTTGGCAGACGTGCATTTTGTTCTGATATGACATTTGCTGCCACGGTAAACCCTTTGGTTTATGAGGGAGGAGAGCCGGTATTTATCGATTCCGAGTATGATACTTGGAATATGGACCCCGATGCGCTGGAGGTAGCATTTCAGATATATCCCGATGTAAGATTGATTCTTATGGCTCATCTTTATGGCACTCCGGGAAAAATAGATGAGATAAGGCAGATAGCAGATCGGCATAATGCCATTCTTATTGAAGATGCCGCAGAATCTTTTGGTGCCAGATACAAGAAGATACAGACAGGTTCTTTTGGCTATTGTGGATGTATTAGCTTTAATGGAAATAAAATTATAACCGGCAGCTCTGGTGGAATGTTTTTGACAGATAATCAGCAGGATGCAGATAAGATTCGAAAGTGGAGCACGCAAAGCAGAGAGAAGGCTCCTTGGTATCAACATGCTGAGGTTGGATACAACTATCGTATGAGCAATGTGATAGCAGGAATTGCGCGCGGGCAGAGTGCATATTTGGATAAACATATAGAAGCAAAGAGACAGATATATGAAACATATCAGGAAGGACTCAAAGATTTACCGGGTTCTATGAATCCATTTGATATAGAAAAAAGCGAGCCTAATTATTGGCTATCGTGCTACATAATTGACAAAGATGCCATGACACTTCAGGTGCGCGGAGAAGAAAATACGGCGTGGATTTCTGAGAGAGGGAAGAGCTGTCCAACAGAGATATTGGAGGCGTTCAGCTATTATCATGTGGAGGGCAGACCTATTTGGAAGCCAATGCATATGCAGCCACTTTATCAAAATCATGCATTTATAACGGCGGAGGGTTCTGGCAGGGCAAAGAGCAATGCTTATATAGAGGAAGGTAATAGAATGGATGTAGGGGCGGATATCTTTCATAGAGGATTATGTCTTCCATCGGATATTAAGATGACCATAGAGCAACAAAAGAGAATTATTGATATTGTTTATAGATGTTTTGGATAGATTGGTCTTGAGGAGATTGGATTGATGATCATCAAAGATAGAACATGTGGAGTGTATGAAAAATATATAAAAAGACCTTTGGATGTGATTCTTGCTTCAGTGACATTAATAGTGGTAAGTCCGGTGCTTGGCATAATTGCGATTATGGTAAAGATACAATTGGGTTCACCAGTGATTTTTAAACAGCCAAGACCGGGGATTGTAGATCCAAGAACAGGAAAAGAAAAGATTTTTTATCTATATAAATTTCGCTCTATGACAAATAAGAAGGATTCCAAAGGAGAACTTCTTCCTGACAGTGAGAGATTGACTAAGTTTGGAAAAATTCTTAGAAGCACAAGCCTTGATGAACTGCCGGAGCTTATTAATATTATCAAAGGGGATATGTCTATTATTGGACCAAGGCCGCAGCTTGTGCGAGATATGGTTTTTATGACAAAGGAACAGAGAAAAAGACATAGAGTGCGTCCGGGATTATCCGGGCTGTCCCAAGTGAGAGGGAGAAATACGATCTCTTGGGAGTCTAAATTAAATACAGATTTAGAGTACATAGATAAAATTACTTTCTGGAGTGATCTAAAAATTGTATTTCAGACATTTATCAAGATTTTTACCTGTGAGGGAATCACAGAACAGGGAATGGCGACGGCGACAGATTACGGCGATTATCTGCTCGCTGAGGGAAAAATTGACAGGGATACATATTGGAAGAAACAAAAGGAGGCAAAGGAGATACTGCGATGAATATAGATGGATGGAAATACTATAATCATGCAGCAATCCCCACTGTAGCGCCGCATGAACCAGTAAATATACAGCCAGTTAAAAATGGTACGATTTGGCGTATGGGGGGGGGTACTCCTTTGCTGGTTCGATGGACAACAGATTTTGATTGTGAGAGAAAGACGAATTGGTGGTATGTAATAAAAGATACGCCTTTTGATTTAATGGAGATAAAAGCAAAGCAGAGATATGAAATAAAAAAAGGAAATAAAAACTTTGATGTTCAGTTAATTGTTCCGCAGACACTGGAACAGGAGATATATAACATTCAGAAAGCGGCATTTTCTGCTTACCCTGAAAAATATAGGCCCAATGTTACAAGAGAAAGTGTGCGGCGGGAAATAACAACATGGAAAAAAGATAAGGTATATGGGGCTTTTTATAAAGAAAATGCAAAGTTATGTGGCTATGCGGTTGTGCGTGATAAAACAAGCTTTTTGTCTTTTGAAATCCAAAAATGTGATCCGTTATATGAAAAATATGCTATAAATGCAGCATTGGTTTATTCTATATTAGAAGATAACAGAGAAGAACTATTACAACAAAAATATCTGTGCGATGGTTCGAGAAACATTAATCATGAAACAGCATTTCAGGATTATCTGGAAAAATATTTTGGATTTAGGAAAGCATATTGTACACTGCATCTAAAGTATAGATGGTATGTGGCGGTTGTTATAAATGTATTAAAGCCGTTTGAGGAAGTATTATTAAAATTTGATAATAATAAATGGATTCATCAAATCAATGGAATCTATAAGATGGAGCGATACAGACGGGAGTGAGTGTGCAGATATTCTAGTGATGGACAAGAGGATAATAATGGAACCAGCGATAGAATTTAAAACTATTTTTTTACCGATCAATCAGGGACATGGCAGAGCTAGAAGAGAGGCCCTGCAGCATTGCACGTATTCTATGGTGGCGTGGATGGATGCGGATGATATTAGCCGTGATCAAAGATTTGAGAGACAGCTTGCAGCTTTTATGCTACATAATAAGGTTGATATTGTAGGAGGTCAGATCTCAGAATTTATTTTATCACCGCAAAAATCTATTGGAATAAGAAGGGTGCCAGAAAAGCATAAGGATATTATTCATTTTATGAAAAAAAGGTGTCCGATGAATCAAGTATCAGTAATGGTTAGAAAAGAAGCTGTTTATCGTTCAGGTGGGTATCAGGACTGGTATTGTGAGGAGGATTATTATCTGTGGCTTAGAATGGCAAAACATCATTGTAAATTTATGAATATACCAGATATTCTTGTGGATGTTCGTGTGGGAGATGACATGAGCGAGAGGCGTGGTGGGTGGAAATATTTCTCTAGTGAGAGCCGTTTACAGGCGTGGATGCTCAATCATGGAATGATCCATCTCGGACAATATATCTGTAATATACTTGTGCGCTTTGTTGGGGAGGTAGTTATGCCAGTACGTGGAAGAACATGGCTGTATCATATTACAAGAGATAAGAAAATGCCATCGTCGGTTGCAAATGAAAAGAAAAAAGAAGAAAAGAAATTAGAAAACTATCCCCCATTTTCAGTAGCTATATGTGTATATGGAAAGGATAATCCTGAGTGGTTTGACAGGGCACTTCAAAGTATAACAGTGGATCAGACGGTAAAGCCGAGTGAAATTGTCTTGGTGGTGGATGGTCCAGTTCCCGATAAGATAAAACACGTGATACAGAAATATACAGAAATTTGCAATCGGGGGGGGGTGCAGTGTAAATTAATATGGTTTCAAGAAAATAGAGGATTGGGAAAAGCGCTAAAAAGAGCTGTAGAAGAATGTTCCCATAAGTTAGTTGCCCGTATGGACAGTGATGATATATCTGTGTCAGATAGATTTCAAAAACAGCTTGATTTTTTAAGAATACATAAGGATATTTCAATTGTTGGAGGGCAGATAGAAGAATTTATTTCTGCGGGCAGTAAGTCAAGTGGCGGCTCGCAGTTATGTGATAACTGCCACAGGGATCAAATATCCCGTCCCTTGGGGCGCTGTAGGCTTGATGCTTGGTTGCCTGCAGCGGGATTTTTGACGAATAGGGATAATTCTATTATTGGGAAAAGGATGGTTCCTTGTACGGATGATAAGATAAAGAAGTTTATGAAAAAACGCTGTCCATTGAATCATATGACAGTGATGTTTCGCAGGGCAGATATACTTGCGGCAGGTAATTATAGACATTGGATGTGGAATGAGGATTACGATCTTTGGATTCGGCTGGCGGACAAGGGATTTCTTTTTGCCAATATGCCTGATACTTTGACTTTTGTCCGTGTGGGAGAGGACATGTACAGGCGACGTGGTGGTATTAAGTATTTTAGAAGTGAAATGAAAATACAAAAAGCTTTGTTGGATAAAAAGTTAATTGGACTTTCACGATATGGGATAAATGTATGTGTGCGTCTGATAGTACAAGTAATAATGCCCAATTTTATGAGGGAGATGGTATTTAGAGTGTTTGCCAGAACAAGGGGAACGAAGGAATAATAATGATAAAATGGGATTATTTTTTTGAAAAGATAAAAGATGTAAAAATAAAAGATTACCTAGCTGTCTTTTCTATGATAGCTGCATTGCTCGTTCAGCCATTTTATAAAAAGAAATTTAAAAATCTGTGGCTGATCTGTGAGGAGCCATTGGAGGCGCGGGACAATGGCTATCAATTCTTTCGTTATATGCGTCAATATCAGCCACAGCAACCATGTATCTATGCGATAAAGAAGAATTCTGTTGATTATAAGAAGGTTAAAAAATTAGGACAAATAATAGAATATGGAAGTGTTCTTCACTGGGTGGCATATTTTCTTTGTCAATATAATATCAGCTCTCAAAAAGGTGGAAAACCAAATGCAGCGATCTGTTCTTTTATGGAGCTAAATGGAATTTTTAAGCCGTGTAATATATTTCTGCAGCATGGGATAACTATCAATGATTTGAGGTGGCTGTATGCAGATCGATCGAAAATTGATTTATTTATTACATCAACAATTCCTGAAAGAAATTTTATTGTGGATAAATTTGGATATCCCGAAGATACTATTTGTTTAACAGGTATGCCAAGATTTGATAATCTGCACAATAGTAAAGTGAATAAGAAGCAAGTATTGATTATGCCAACATGGCGATATTGGTTTAAACTTCATTCAAAAAAATATCAAGGGTCTGACAATGATTTTGTGACTTCTGAATATTATAGAAAATGGACCGAGCTGTTAAAAAGTGAGAAGCTGGAGCTTATAATAAAAACATATCAACTGGAGGTTATTTTTTATCCGCATAGAAATATGCAGGATACTATCGATATATTGAAGAAAATAAATAGTCAGGTAAAGATTGCATCGTGGAAAGAATATGATATTCAGAAGATTTTGAAAAGTGCGGCGGTGATGATCACGGATTATTCCAGTGTCTTTTTTGATATGGTGTATATGAAAAAGCCGGTTTTATTTTATCAGTTTGATGAGAGAAAATATCGAGAACATCAATATGGTGAAGGATATTTTAATTATTATAATAATCCTTTTGGTAAAGCTTTTGATAATTTGGATTTTTTGTTGGAGGAATTGGGGAGATTAGCAGAAAGCGACTTTAGTTTTTCAAAAGAAGCGGAGGAGAGCCATAGAACTATTTTTCCATATTGGGATCAAAAGAATTCAGAGAGAATCTATAATGTGCTAGAAAACAGAACAGAAAGAGAGTCAAAGGTGGTTGGATGGTAGGCATTATTATTGTGAATTATAATACATATCATGAGTTACTACAATGTGTCGATTCCATAAAAGAAACATGTAAGACAAAATATAGAATCTATATTGTGGATAATGGTTCTGACAAGAAGATACAAGACAGATTACTTTGTCAATGGAAACAAAGGGAAGAGATAGAAGTTTTAGTATCTGATGAAAATCTGGGTTATTCTGCAGGAAATAATATAGGAATAAAAAAGGCGGTAAAGGATGGAGCACGCTATATTGCTATTGTTAATAGTGATATTGTTTTTCAAAATGATGTGATTAGCATTATGCTGAAAAATATCAATAAAGAAGTGGCGGTTGTCGGTCCAAGGGTTTACAATTTGGCAGGAGAGGATGGACAGCAGTTGATAGCTACCTATAATTATTTCTATGCTCTGCTTGATCGGGTTCCTTTTTATTATTTAAAAAAATTCTTTTCTATAGGTATGGTGAAGCCAGAGCAGAATAGGATTCAAAAATATTATGGAATGGTATCTGGCTGTTGCTTTTTAATTGATGCAGAGGCTTTTAAAAGGATAGGATATTTTGATGAAAATGTTTTCTTATATTCGGAAGAGAGAATTTTGTCTATTAAGCTAAGACAGATACATAGAAAGGTTTGTTATAATCCGAGAGCGGTGGTGGTACACAGAGAAGGGCAATCGACAAAGAAAAAGGGAAATGCATTTGCCGATTATCACAGATATGCAAGTGATTATTATACTGTGAGAAGATACTGTAAATACAATAATTGGGAGATTTGGCTCTTTCGAAAAGTAAGGGAGTTAAATTTCTATTTAAAATCTGTTAAGAATACATCGTATTTGCCATATTATAAAAAATTAAAATCTAAATTTGACGAGATTGATCATCGCAGATATAAAATCATAAGATAAATGAGAGAGGAATACGTATGCTAATTTATACATCGACGTATCTTTTGTATGCTGTGGTATGTTTTATTATATGCCTTTTTTGCAGCTCAGTAAAAATAAAACGAACGCAGGGACTTTTGGTGTTAGCTATATTAGTTATTATAAATTCTGTTATCGCTGCGTTTCGTCCTGAGCATACCCCTGATACACTTGCCTATATGGAAGTATATCAAAATAGTGAAAGAATAATAAAAGAAGTTCAGATAAGCAATATCGGTGATTGGTTTTTTAATAGAAGCTATTATTCCATAGAATTAGGATTTATATTTATTATGGCTGTGGACAGCTTTTTGTTTCATTCGGTTAGGGGATTTTTCTTCCTTGTGGCGTTAGCTGTTTCTGTGTTATCCATAAGTGGTATTCTATTATGTGTAAATGCTTGTGTGGAGAATAAGAAGAAAAGAATTATTTGGGATTCTTCTAATTTATTGATGTTGTGGTGTGTATATTTATTCTGGGGAGGTATTCTCTATACCTCTGTCGCAATTCGCTCAGGGCTGTCGATAGCGCTGGGACTTTGCTTTATAGGACTGTTTTTGTCAGGAAAAAGATATTTTCTTTCTTTTTGCTGTATTGTGTTGGCCATGTCGATACATTCAACAGCGATTACCTTTGTGGTCATAGTTGTACTACTCCGCTATATGCCTGTCTGTATTAAAAAGGGAACAGCGTGTATGGCATGGGGAATCTGTATATTGTGTTATTTATTAGGTGTTGGAAACTATACAGTGAAAATTGCCCTTTCTTTTATAGCTTGGGCATTTCGACTGTTAAAAATTAATGCATTTAGCAGTTATTTTACAAATATTGAATTTGCTTTTCAAAAGCGAGAATTTTTTGTGATAATTGTGACAGGAATTTTTTTACTTATGGCATATACAAATAAGAAAATTATTTCACGGCTCTCATTTGTTGTTCTTATAGGAATCATAATCTCCACGTTTGCATATCCCATTCATGCTTTGTCAAGAGAGGTGGATTTATTTACCTGTTTTGTGATACCTATGATATGTTATGCCGGGATGGTGCTTAGTCAAAGAAAGATTCTGTATATAAAATTTGTAATACCATTTTTGCTGGTGCCACAATATGTTATGGTATTTGCGCGGGCATAGTAGTATAGAAAAAATGAGGTGTATATATGAGAAAAGAAAGAATTACTTTTGTTTTGCCAAGCACTCCTTTTCGCACAAGTGGAGGAAGCAAGATTGTTTTTCAATATGCAAATCGTTTCGTACAAAGGGGATACGATGTTAAAATATTATTTTTATGTGATAGATCATTAAGCAGCAGAGGACTTCCAGAATGGCTTCGCAGGTTGATTTGTTCGGGCATTGTAGCAGTCTATCCGCTGGGAACGGAGCTGAGCCCTTGGGTAAAAAAGAGAAGCATTTTTCATATGTGCGATGATAATGTGAAGGATGGAGATTATATAGTAGCGACATCTTATGAGACGTCAAATCCTGTGTACCATCTATCAGAAAAAAAGGGTAAGAAAATATATTTTATACAAGATTATGAAAACTGGACATGTAGTGATAAGGAGGTACAACAGACTTATCAGTGGATGAAAAATGTAGTGATCTCAAGATGGTTGGAAAAGATTGTGGATCAGTATTCAGGAAAAAAAAGCATATGCATAAGCAATTGTATCGATACAGATAAATTCGGCATAGATATACCGATTAAGAAGAGGGATGCTCTATCGATAGCGGCACTTTATCACAGGGCGGACCATAAAGGATTTAAGTACACATGGAAGGCAATTCAAATGATAAAAGAGAGATATCCAAATGTCAGGGTAAGATGTTTTGGATTGTCGAAAAAGCCAAAGTGGATGCCAAATTGGGTGAATTATACAGAAAATGCAAATTATAGACAGCTTAGAAGGATCTATAATGATACAGCGATATTTATTTGCTCCAGCATAGACGAGGGATATGGATTGACTGGCGCTGAAAGCATGGCTTGCGGTTGTGCCCTTGCGTCTACTGCATATCGGGGTGTGTTTGAATATGCGGTGGATAACGAAAATGCTCTATTAAGTCCTGTCAAGGATGTTGATGCGATGGTAAAAAATATTGATCGGTTGATACATGACAAAGAGTTGAGAGTAAGACTTGCGGTGGCTGGGAGAAAAACGATAGAACAGATGTCATGGGAGAAAGCAGTCACTATATTTGAGAAGCAGGTATTGCATAGTGAAGAGTAAGCAATAAAAGGATGATGAGGATATGGCAGAGAAATCAATATTTAAAAATTATATATTTAACGCTGCTTATACAATATTAAATATGCTTGTCTCAATTATCACAATCCCCCATGTTTCGAGAGTGTTAATGCCGGAGGGAGTCGGTCAGGTAGCATATGCCCAGAACATAGTATCTTATTTTACTTTAATTGCATCTCTGGGGATTCCTAATTATGGTATTCGTGAAATTGCAAAGAATAATAAAACAATTGAATCCAGAAGCAAAGTATTTTTTGAGATATTTATAATAAACAGTATCTCGACCATATTTGCTCTGGTTTGTTATTATCTTTGCATTATAAAAAATGAGTATTTTGTGGATAAAAAAATGTATGCCATTGCTGGAGTTGCTCTTTTTTTGAATTTTATTAATATTGATTGGCTCTATAGGGGAATAGAAGAATTTCAATATATTACAGTGAGAAATGGAATCATAAAGATATTGTCAATGGTATGTATCTGGATGTTCGTCAATTCACAGCAGGATATCTATCTGTATGTGTGGATTGTTGCGATTACAAACGGGGCAAATTATATATTTAATATATTGCATGTGAAGAAGATTTTAGTGTGGGTAAAAATATCATCTTTGCAGATTAGGCGTCATTTTAAGGTAATATTTTTACTATTTGCGACAGCGGTAGCTGTTGAAATATATGCTCAGATGGATATAACAATGATTGGACTGATTTGTGGTGACACAAATGTAGGATATTATTCAAATACAGTAAAAATAACAAGAATAATTACTGTGGCAATCACAGCAATAGGAGGGGTGTTGCTTCCAAGATTAAGTGTATATTATCAAGAAAAAACACTAGATAGAATAAAAGTATTAATTAATAAAACAATCCTGTTTATCTTGTTTATCTCTATTCCATGTATGGCTGGATTGCTGCAGGTCAGTGATGATTTGGTCTGTGTCTTTCTGGGAGAGGCGTTTATGCCTGCCGCGTCCACCTTGAGGATTCTATCTCTCTTGATTCCCATTCTCTCTATTGGAAATATATATGGCACACAGCTAATGATGGTTTTTGGTATGGAGAAATTTTTGACAGTGACAGTACTGTTAGGTGCTGTTGTAAATATGGTGTTAAATTCCTTTCTTATTCCGGTTTATCAGCAGAACGGAGCAGCGACGGCCTCAGTTATCACAGAATGTATAGTGATGGTTTCACAATATCTTTTTACCAGAAAATATATAAAAACTACATTACATAAAAGTATGATTTTTAAGATTATTATTCAGACAAGCTCTATGATGCTCGCTGTCGCTTTGGTGCACAGATTGGATGTGGGGACAATAGCTAGGTTGTTTCTATCAATAGCGGTGGGAGGCTTTGTCTATATTGTGGTGGGATTTGCCATTAGAAATACTTTGATGAAGGAAATTTGGAATAAGATATTTTAAAAATATAGGGATGATCCTAATTCTTTTTGTCTTTTGAAAGCCATGATTTATCAAAGCATGGTTTTTATGGAGTTTCTTTGCCCTCTTGTCGTTAAAATCCAATTCCTCTTTATATATAATATTTTCTATAGTTTTTATAAAGCCTTGTCATGTATAGGCGATAACTGGACTATGTTCGTTTACTGGGCTTTCATAGTCCAATTTTGTCGTTGTTCTTGACATGAGGATCTATGAAAAGTATTTTCTGATGTTTGCGCTGATTGCTGGCATATGCTTGAAGAGAGAGAGTTTTTTTAGTATAATGGTTTTATAATTAGGATATTTGTATATTTATGCAAATTCTGGGATAGAAAAGAAACCAAATAGACGGAGTGATACTGAAAAGAAAGGAAGTACAGCTATGCATCAGCGTTTACGTGAAGTTCTTTGTGGAGAGGAGCAGAATTATATTCTTCCTTTTTTCTGGCAGCACGGAGAGGATAAGGGTACTCTGCGGCATTATATGCAAGTGATACATGACAGCAATATCCGGGCTGTCTGTGTGGAATCAAGACCTCACCCGGATTTTCTTGGCGAAAAGTGGTGGGAGGATATGGATACTATTATAGAAGAAGCAAAGCGTCTTGATATGAAGGTGTGGGTTTTGGATGATGCGCATTTTCCCACGGGTTACTGCAATGGAAGGATTGTGGATTATCCTGAGTATGGCAAGGTCTTTCTTGATCATTATACCATAGATGTCTGTGGACCAGATCCATATGCCTCTTTTTTAATAAAAGTAGAGGAGGGAGAGCGTTGTCTGGGAGTGGTTGCCCTGAGGCGCAGGGAAGGTGCTCAGGCAGGAAGGTTTGAGGCGGCAATTGATATTACATCGCAGATTAGGGGTGAACTTGTGTCGTGGGCTGTCCCAGAAGGCTACTGGAATATTGTCGTTATTAAGACCACGAGACAGAGCAGCGGCAGAAAGAATTATTGTAATTTGATAGATAGAGGAGCAGTACAGTTCTTTCTTGACACAGTTTATAAGCCTCATTGGGAACATTATAGGGAGCTGTTTGGTACGGTGTTTGCTGGATTTTTCTCAGATGAGCCAGAGCTTGGTAATACACTGGGGGAATATCCAGATTCTGGTATTGGGCAACCTACCATGGCGCTGCCATGGTGTGAAGAGCTTTGGGATCTGACGGGGAAGGTGTGGGGTGATAGAAGATATATCTGTCTGGCGGCACTTTGGTGCAGTCTGAATATGGAGGACGAAGGACAGAGCGTCTGTGTGAGCAGCAGGGCACGGTATGAATATATGAATATGGTCACAGATCTGTATGGAAAGAATTTCTGTGGACAGGTGGGAGAATGGTGTGACAGGCATGGTGTAGAGTATATTGGGCATGTAATAGAGGATAATGGCAATCATGCAAGAACCGGTTATGGAGCAGGACATTTTTTTAAAGCGCTGTGGGGACAACAGATGGCGGGAATTGATGTGGTGTTGCAGCAGATCCGTCCCGGCTACGATGACAAAAACTTTTATCATATTGGCGGCAAAAATACATACAACGGTACATTTTTTCACTATGGATTGGCTAAGATGGGAAGTTCATTGGCACATCTGGATCGGAAGAAAAAGGGAAGAACCATGTGTGAGGTATATGGTGCCTATGGCTGGAGCGAGGGACTTAAGTTAATGAAATGGCTGGCAGATCATATGCTGGTTCGCGGCGTCAACTGGTTTGTCCCTCATGCCTTCACACCAGCAGAATTTCCAGATCCAGACTGTCCGCCGCATTTTTATGCACAGGGAAAGAATCCACAGTATCCGTGGTTTTCGTATCTTATGAGGTATATGAATAGAATGAGCCATCTACTGAATGGCGGGGAACCTGTGGTGAGAACCGCAGTGTTGTACACGGCGGAGCTTCAATGGATCGGATCCTGCACGCCTTTTGAGGAGATAGGGAAGCTTCTGATGCGCTGCCAGATTGACTATGAGGTAGTGCCGATTGGACTGTTGGCAGCGGGGAGCATTGGGGAAGATGGAAGATTATCTATTGGAGGTACGACTTACTCTGTGCTGATTGTGCCAGAATGTCAGGCGGTTCCATCAGAGCTGATGAATTGGGTAATGGAGGCTTCCAAAAAAGGGCTGATCGTTCTATTTGCCGGGGAAAGACCTTCTATTGTTGAATCAGAGTGGGATCAGACAGAGCATTTTTTTAGCTGGCAGGATCAGATGTCTGCTTGTATGGAACAACGTGGAGAGATACGAAAGGATAATACAAGAGCACCTTTGTTTTTGGAGGGAGATAGAGAGCGTTTGTTCCATATACTTGATGACAGTGGTGTTAGGGAGGTAAGATGCACCAAGTCACAGCCATGGCTTCGCTGCTACCATTATCGCCAAGAGGGAGAGAGCAGCCAAGAGTTCTATCTATTTTTTCAGGAGGAGCCATATCAAAAGCTGGAGGAATGGATTGTGGTGGAAGGAGTGGGGGATTTTGTATACTGGTATGATGGATGGGAGAATTGCTTAAAACCAGTGGTCAAAGATGAGAATGGCAGGATATTTTTGGCTCTTTCTCCCTATGAGACACGGATGCTTTGTGTCAGCAAGAGGAATGATTCAGTAAAAGAACAAGGAAAGAGAGTGGCGCTGCCAGCAGTGATAACAGATAAGAAGATGGCTGAGAATGGGTGTTGGAGGAAAGTAGAGGGAGATTGGCGGATAGCGCTGCGCGGCTGTGAGGAAGATAGCTTTGGTAGCTCATGGATACAAAAGAAGCTGGAAAATATAACAGCACTGGACGAATGGCTTGATTTTTCTGGCACGATACGATATGAGACAGAATTAATGTGGGATGTAGAAACGGAAAGTGATGAGGCGATGCTGGATTGTGGAGCTGTATTTGAGACAATGGAGGTATGGCTGAATGGGAGAAAGCAGGGGGTTAGAATTGCCCCGCCATACTGTGTGCCTCTAAAGGGACTTACCACTGGCAGCAATCATCTAGTTGTCTATGTCGCCAATACATTAGTACATAAGTTAAGAGACAAGTTCTCGGTGTCTATGCCGGTGGAGGCAAGCGGGTTGTTGGGTCCGGTCAGGATTGCAGGTTGTCATAAGATAATATAGGAGGGATCGTTATGGATAAAAAAATAATAATGTGTTTCCTTGTTTCCTGTTTTCTTAGTTTTTCTTTTGTACCAGTTTTTGCGGAGGGTGGTGGAGAAGATACACAATCCGTGAATGATTTTCTTCTTGAGATGGGTATGACACAAGAAGAGTTGGATGTGATGGACAGTGATATAAAGTTTTATATGGCAGAGCGGCTCAAAAGTTCTGGCAAGGAAGACTGGGTATATATTCCGGGAGTGGATCCGGTGTATGTTGAAGAGCAGGATTGGGCTGCAAATCAGTTTATGGGGCTGCATCTTAATGCATGGGATGCCGCTCCCGTGCAGTCTGAGCTTGTTGTAAATTATTTTCAAAAATCTGGCTCGAAAATAGAGAATTTAGAAGATAAGCTTGATTGTAAGGTTTACCGTTTTACCTCGGAGGAGTATGGAGATCGCATGTGCTGGACAATTATGGATCTGTCAAGTGTGCAGGAGTTAAAGGTTAGCAAAAAAGATACTTTGTGTCTGGATGCCAGTGACTTTGCGTTTACACAGGATGCGATAGAGGGGGAGCTTTGGATACGAAATACATTGGAGGAAGAGTGGGAGCGCAAAAAATATATCAGTGCTTCTGCTGGAAAAGATCATGCGGTAGAGTTGATGGGAAAAGAGTGGAGGACGCGCGACAAGTATTTTCGTGTGATGTTATGTATAAAGGCAGGAGTGTTGCAACAGAGGTCTGACAAGCTGCCTGTCTATTATGTAGATTATGTGAATGTTGTGCCGGCATTTCCATTTGGTGTTGTATGGTGTGCGGGAGCAGTATGCTTCACGGCGATGGTTTTATTTATCGGAGATAAACTAAGGAAGGGAAATAGGATGAAAAAGTTTGTTCGGTGGCTTGGAAAAAAGGAATATCAGATAGGAAAATAGATGGTCATTTATTTACTAATCTGATGGAACAGGTTATTCTCGCGTAAAGGGAGAACGGAGGATGGATTTATGTATTATACTTGTAAGGAATACTATGAGAGAAAATTTCATTCAGTAGAGCGTGAATATGCTTTTTTGGCGAATACACAGGAAGAGCACCAGATATGGCGTGAGGTGACAAGAAAAAGACTTGTGGAATTAACGGGCATGGATCAGTGTATGAAAGTGGATGCACAGGCAGAGTGTAAGCGGAGCACGCAGATGGATGGCTATGTGGAAGAGTATTGGTTGATGCAGACGGAGCCGGGTGTGGTGATGCCTTTCTATTTTTTAAAGCCGGGCAAGGGGGAACAGATGGGATGTCCATTGGTATTAAATCCACATGGCCATGGAGGTGGAAAGGAAAAAGTTTATAGAGAAGGGTTTGCGGTGGAGCTTGCCAGAGGAGGGTATTGCGTGGCGTGCCCGGACGAGAGAGGCAGTGGCGAGCGGAGAGAGCAGTGGCAGCAGGGAGAAGAGGAGGAGAAGATGCGCATGAACTCTCACCGTGAGATCCAACAGATGATACTTGGATTTGGGCAGTGTATGATCGGGCTTGCCATCTGGGATCTGATGCGTCTTCTGGATGAAGTTACAGGTTGGGATTGTGTGGATAAGGAGCGCATAGCATGTGCGGGCATGAGTGGTGGTGGACAGCAGACCTTGTGGTTGACTGCGATGGATGACAGGATAAAGGCAGCGATCACAAGTGGTTATTTCTACGGTTTTCAGGATTCTCTTGTCAGTCTTCCGGGGAACTGTGCCTGCAATTTTGTTCCAAATATGTGGCGGACCATGGATATGGGAGATATGGGTGCTATGATTGCACCGAGACCTTTCTTTGTGGAGAGTGGAGAAAAAGATCATCTGGAAGGTGCCAGAGGACTTATGAATGTCTTTCCACAGATGGAAATAGCAAGAAAAGCATATGCTCTTTATGGGGCGGAGGAAAATCTACATCACGCAATTCACGACGGAGGACATGAATGGCGCGGAAAAGGAATGAGGGAGTTTTTGGATAAAAATGTGTAAATTTTGCTGGTATTTGTGATAAGGGTATGTTATAATGGGGTAATGTCAAGGTGAAAATGGACATAGTACGTGTAAACATTGTCTGTTAGAATCGCCAAAAGTAAGGAGGAAGAATAGAAAAATGAGTTTACAGGTTGAAAAATTAGAGAAGAATATGGCAAAGCTGACCATTGAAGCTTCTCCAGAAGAACTTGAGAAAGCGATTCAAGAAGCATACTTGAAAAATAAAAGCAAAATCAACGTTCCGGGATTTAGAAAAGGTAAGGTTCCGCGTGCTATGATAGAGAAGATGTATGGAGCCGGCATTTTTTACGAGGATGCGGCTAATGCTATGATTCCTAATGCATATGCAAATGCAGTGGAGGAGAGCGGGCTTGAGATCGTGTCCCAGCCAAAGATTGATGTGGTACAGATTGAGAAGGGACAACCTTTTATTTTTACTGCTGAGGTGGCAGTGAGACCGGAGGTGACTCTTGGACAGTACAAGGGCATTGAGGTGGAGAAGAAGGATACACAGGCTACAGATGATGAGGTGGCTAAGGAAATAGATAGAGTGAGAAATCAGAACGCGAGGACTCTTGCCGTGGAGAACAGGGCAATCCAGAGCGGAGATATGACTGTCATTGATTTTGAGGGCTTTGTGGACGGCGAGGCATTTGCCGGCGGCAAGGGAGAGAATTATGATCTGACAATTGGCTCAGGTGCATTTATTCCGGGCTTTGAGGATCAGCTTATCGGTGCAGAGATTGGCAAGGAGTTGGAGATCTCTGTGACATTCCCGGAGGATTATCATGCAGAGGAGCTTAAGGGAAAGCCGGCTGTATTTAAGGTGACGGTTAAGTCTGCCAAGATGAAGGAGCTTCCAGAGCTGGATGACGAGTTTGCTCAGGATGTGTCTGATTTTGATACTTTGGAGGAGTACCGCGCGGATGTTAAGGTTAAGCTTACTGAGAAGAAAGAGAAGGAAGCGGCATCTGAGAAGGAAGCAGCGGTGATCGATAAGATTATTGAAAATGCACAGATGGATATTCCCGATCCGATGATAGAGTATCAGGTTATGCATATGGCAGATGATTTTGCGAGAAGGATTCAGCAGCAGGGACTTACTGTGGAGCAGTACTTCCAGTTTACTGGATTAAGCGCAGATAAGCTGTTTGAGCAGTTTAGACCAAATGCGTTGAAGCGAATCCAGAGCAGGCTGGTGCTTGAGGCGATCGCTGATGCAGAGGCGCTTGAGGCGACACAGGAGGATCTGGACAAGGAGTATGAGAAGGTAGCTTCTGCATACAAGATGGAAATTGAAAAGGCAAAAGAGATTGTCGGCGAGAAGGGTGCCGAGGATATGAAGAAGGATATTAGAGTGCAGAAGGCAGTTGACTTTGTAGTTGCAGAGGCAGTTGAGAAAAGCGCAGTGTCCGAGGAAGCGGACAGTTAGGAGCAAGAATGAGTTTAGTACCTTATGTTATTGAACAGACAAGCAGAGGTGAGCGTTCTTACGATATTTTTTCAAGGTTATTGAAGGATCGCATTATATTTCTGGGAGAAGAAGTGAGTGATGCGACAGCAGGTCTGGTTGTGGCGCAGCTTCTGTTTCTGGAAGCGGAGGATCCGGCAAAGGATATTCACTTCTATATTAACAGTCCCGGAGGATCTGTGACGGCAGGCATGGCCATCTATGATACCATGAATTTTGTAAAATGTGATGTATCTACAACCTGCATTGGCATGGCGGCAAGTATGGGTGCATTTTTGCTGGCGGGTGGAAAGAAAGGCAAGCGCTTCGCTCTTCCCAACGCTGAGATTATGATTCATCAACCATCCGGTGGGGCAAAGGGACAGGCGACAGATATTAAGATTGTGTCAGATCATATTATTAAGACTAGGAAGAAACTCAATGAGATACTGGCAGCTAACACAGGGCAGCCATTAGCTACAGTGGAGGTAGACACAGAGCGCGATAATTATATGGATGCAGAGCAGGCGATGGCCTACGGCATCATTGATAGTATTGTCACAAGTAAGTAAGCTATGCAGAGAAAGCCGCCGCCTGCCATATGGCGGCGTTTTTCTCCGTTATGGATTTGTAAAATTTAGGAAAGGAATCAGAGGGAATGGCAGGAAGAATGGATGACAAAAAGCTTCGTTGCTCCTTTTGCAATAAAACGCAGGATCAGGTGAGGAAACTGATTGCCGGACCAAACGGGGCTTATATCTGTGATGAATGTGTTGACATTTGTTCAGAGATTATAGGGGATGAGCTGGAAGAGACGACAGAAGAAAGCCATGAGATCAATCTGCTTAAGCCTAGAGAGATCAAGGCTTTTTTGGATGAGTATGTCATCGGGCAGGACGAGGCGAAGAAGGTGCTGTCTGTCGCTGTATATAACCATTATAAGAGAATTATTTCTGGACAGAATCTGGACGTTGAGATACAAAAGAGCAATATCCTGATGGTGGGACCAACTGGCTCCGGCAAAACCTTCTTGGCACAGACATTGGCGAAGCTTCTCAATGTGCCATTTGCGATAGCGGATGCCACCACGTTGACAGAGGCTGGATATGTGGGAGAAGATGTGGAGAATATTCTGCTCAAGGTGATTCAGGCAGCAGATGGAGATATAGAGCGTGCAGAATATGGCATTATCTATATTGACGAGATTGACAAGATCACAAAGAAGTCTGAGAATGTGTCCATCACTCGCGATGTGTCCGGTGAGGGCGTACAGCAGGCTCTGCTTAAGATTTTGGAGGGCACACTTGCCTCCGTTCCCCCGCAGGGAGGAAGAAAGCACCCACAACAGGAGCTTATTCCGATTGATACAACCAATATTTTATTTATCTGCGGTGGCGCATTTGACGGTCTGGAAAAGATTATTGAGTCAAGAATGGATCAAAAATCGATTGGCTTTAATGTAGATAAGGAGCTTCGCAAGGAAAAGCGGATTGACGAGCTGCTTCATAACGTAATGCCACAGGATCTGGTGAAGTTTGGGCTGATTCCAGAGTTTGTCGGGCGTGTTCCAGTTATGGTCACGTTGGATCTGCTGGATGAGAAGGCATTGATACGAATACTAAAGGAGCCGAAAAATGCGATTATCAAGCAGTATCGAAAGCTATTTGAGCTGGATGAGGTGGAGCTTGAGTTTACCGATGATGCGGTGGAGATGATTGCAAAGCAGGCGATTGAGAGAAAGACAGGAGCGAGAGGGCTTCGCTCGATTCTTGAGAAAGCGCTGATGGATGTCATGTTTGAGATTCCGTCCGATGATGCTATTGGACGGTGCATTATCACAAAAGAGACGGTGGAGGGAAAGGCAAAGCCGAAAATTATTTACAGGGACGACAAAAAGCAGATGGCACACGGGCTTCATGGCAAAGGAGCAGGTGAGATTGCATAGCAGGAGCGGACATATGTTAGAACAACAATTGACCTTGCCGGTGATTGCACTTCGAGGCATGGCCATACTTCCGGGTATGGCAGTGCATTTTGATGTCAGCCGGGAGAAATCAGTCAATGCACTGGAACAGGCCATGGTGCTGGACCAGAAGATATTTTTAGTTACGCAGAGAAATCCAGAGGAGGAGAATCCTTCTCTGGATGATTTATATCACATGGGAGTTATCGCACAGATCAAGCAGTTAATTAAACTGCAAAATCGAGTGATCCGCGTGTTGGTGGAGGGGCAGGAGCGAGCGCAGCTTGAGGAATTTGTTCAGGAAGAGAGCTATTTGCTTGGCAGACTTTCTCTGCCAGAGCAGGAGCAGGAGCCGGAGGACACGATAAAGGAAGCGATGCTGCGGGTGATTCGTGATCTTCTTATGCGTTACAGCAGCGTGAACACAAAACTGAATAAAGAGACGATAAGGCAATTAGCGGAGACACAGGATCTGGGCTATATGTTGGATCAGATTGCGAACAATATGCCGCTCTCCTATGAAAAAAAGCAGAGGTTGCTGGAGGCATACGATCTGTCAGAGCGATACGAGGAGATAGCGGTGATCCTCAACAATGAAATAGAGGTATTTCGTATTCGAAGAGAATTTCAGGAAGAAGTCAGAAAACGGATTGATCAAAATCAGAAGGAATATATTCTCCGTGAGCAGATGAAGCTGATAAGGAGAGAGCTGGGTGAGGACGATTCGCTGTCGGACGCCGATCGCTATCAGGAGGAGTTGTCCAAGCTGCGCGCGGATAAAGAGGTTAAGGAGAAGATCAAAAAGGAAATTGACAGGTTCCGCAGCATGGCGCCCAATAACTCGGAATCCGCCGTGGCGCGCACATATATAGAGACATTGTTGGAGATGCCTTGGAATAAGGTGACAAGAGATAAAAAGGATCTGGATGAGGCAGAGCGCATCCTCAATGAAGACCATTATGGACTTGTGAAGGTGAAGGAGCGCATTTTAGAATTTTTAGCGGTTCGTGTGTGGAATCAGAAGGGGGACAGTCCTATTATCTGTCTTGCGGGACCTCCCGGAACAGGAAAGACTTCCATTGCGAAATCTGTGGCTAAGGCACTTGGAAAGGAATATGTTCGAATCAGTCTTGGAGGTGTCAGGGACGAGGCTGAGATCAGAGGACACAGAAGGACTTATGTGGGGGCAATGCCGGGGAGAATTGCGGCGGGGCTTAAAAATTCAGGTGTGAAGAATCCTCTTATGCTGTTGGATGAGATTGATAAGGTCAGCAGTGATTATAAGGGAGATACCTCGGCGGCATTGCTGGAGGTATTAGATTCTGAGCAGAATTCTAAATTCCGTGATCATTATATTGAGATACCATTGGATCTGTCTCAGGTGTTATTTATCACGACGGCTAATTCGATACAGGATATTCCACGACCTTTGCTGGATCGCATGGAGGTTATAGAGATAACCAGCTATACTGAGAATGAGAAGGCACATATTGCAAAGGAACATTTAATAGAAAAACAGAGGAAGAGGCACGGGCTGACACCAGAGCAGCTAAGTTTTTCAAATAAAGCGGTGGAGAAGCTGATTCACAGCTATACAAGAGAGGCAGGCGTGCGCAGCCTAGAAAGGAAGATTGGAGAGATCTGCAGGAAAGCTGTGCGGGAGCTGATGAAGAACACAGATGAAAAAATTCGAATCACAGAGGGAAGTCTTAAGAAATATCTGGGAAAAGAATTGTATGTGTTTGATGTGGCGAATGAGGCAGATGAGATAGGAATTGTGAGAGGACTTGCTTGGACGAGCGTCGGGGGAGATACCCTTCAGATTGAGGTCAATGTGATGCCGGGCAAAGGTGATGTTAAGCTGACAGGTAAGCTGGGCGATGTGATGAAGGAATCTGCACAGGCAGGTATTAGCTATATCCGATCGGTGGCGTCCAAATATGGCTTGTCGAAGGATTATTTTGAAAAGCATGATATTCACATTCATATACCAGAGGGAGCTGTGCCAAAGGATGGACCGTCAGCAGGTATCACGATGGCGACAGCTATGCTTTCTGCTGTCACAAAGAAGCCCGTTCGCGCGGAGGTGGCGATGACCGGTGAGATCACACTTCGCGGAAGAGTGCTTCCCATTGGGGGATTGAAGGAGAAAATTCTGGCAGCAAAACAGGCGAATATTAAAACTGTGCTTGTGCCGGAGAAAAATCGCCGTGATATTGCTGAAATCTCTCAGGAGATACTGCGCGGGATCGAAATTGTCTATGTCGATACCATGGAGCAGGTACTTGAGCGGGCAATAAAGAAGTAAGGTAGGAAGTAGTATGGTAATAAAAAGTGTGAATTTGGAGATTGTGTGCGGCGTGACAAGTAAGCTGCCAGATACAACATTGCCGGAGATTGCATTTGCCGGAAAATCCAATGTGGGGAAATCGTCTTTGATCAACGGGCTGATGAACCGCAAGGCATATGCGCGGACCTCAGCACAGCCCGGCAAGACGCAGACAATTAACTTCTACAATATCAATGAAAGCCTGTATTATGTGGATCTGCCCGGCTATGGCTACGCAAAGGTGCCACAGACGGAGCGGGAAAAATGGGGCAGAATGATAGAAAAATATCTGCATACCTCGAAGCAGCTTCGAGCCGTTTTTCTTCTGGTAGATATTCGTCATGAGCCGTCGGAGAATGACAGGTTGATGTACCAGTGGGTTATAGACAGCGGTTTTCAGCCTATTTTGATAGCGACAAAGCTTGACAAGATAAAGCGAAGCCAAGTGGAAAAACAGAGAAAGTTGATACGGCAGGGGATTGGGGCGGATAAGAATACAATTATTATTCCGTATTCTTCTGAGACAAAGCAGGGTAGAGAAGAAGTGTGGGATCGGATAGAAGAAGTGATTGGAAGAAAAGCAGATGAGAGGAGTTTTCCATAGATGCTGCCTCAAAATAGCAGCAGAATGGCCAGCGTAAGAAAGTAGATGATAGCAATTTGTGTCTGCGCGTTGCTTGTCACAAAGTTGCTCTATGTGCAAAAAGCAGCGCAGAAATGAGGAGTAAAATGAAAAGGACAGTGATCGTTACAGACAGTAATAGTGGGATTACACAAGAACAGGCGGCAGCTATAGGTATAGAGGTCCTTCCTATGCCATTTTATATCAATCAGGAGCTTTTTTATGAAGGGATTACATTGGCGCAGGAAGAATTTTATAAAAGGCTGGAAGAGGATGTACCGATCTCCACTTCTCAGCCATCTCCGGGCGATGTGATGGCACTTTGGGATAGACTTCTTAAGGATTATGATGAGATTGTGCATATTCCAATGTCCAGAGGCTTGAGCAGCTCCTGTGAGACAGCGCAGCTTTTGGCGCAGGATTATGAGGGAAAGGTCTATGTAGTCGACAATCAGCGCGTTTCTGTGACACAGCGACAATCTGTGCTGGATGCAAAGGAACTGGCAGACAGCGGAAAGACGGCGGCGGAGATCAAGAATATACTGGAGGAGTGTAAGATGGAATCCAGCATCTATATTACGCTGGAAACCTTAAAATATTTAAAAAAAGGAGGGAGAATCACACCTGCGGCAGCCGCTTTGGGAACACTCTTAAATCTTAAGCCAGTACTGCAAATTCAGGGCGAGAAGCTTGACGCTTTTGCAAAGGCAAGAGGAAAGAAGCAGGCCAAGAAGATTATGATAGAGGCGATGAAGCGCGATCTTGATAATCGGTTTGCCGACGCGGTTGGGGCGGAGGGGATACATCTGGAAGCCGCCTATGCAGGAAATGAGGAGGAGGCAAATCAGTGGAAGGCAGAGCTTGAGGAAGCATTTCCGGGCTATGAGATTCATATGGACCCACTGTCTCTGAGCGTTGCCTGTCATATTGGACCCGGTGCGCTCGCGGTAGCGTGCAGCAGGGCATTGAAAAAATAAGTTTTTAGAAATGGAAAAATCACGAAAGAAGGGATTATGAAAATGAAAGGATTGAACAATAAGTGGATGCGCGCAGCGATACCTGCGCTTCTTCTGCACTGCAGTATTGGAACAGTGTACTGCTGGTCACTGGTCAAGGGGGATATAGCTGCATATATTGGTCGTTCAAATGGAGAAGTAGAGTGGGCATTTAGCCTTGCGATCTTTTTTCTTGGAATGTCGGCGGCATTTGCCGGTGATATTGTTGAGAGAGATATAAGAAAATCGTCGCTGATTGCGGCAATTTTCTTTGCGGCAGGTCTGGTGGTAACAGGTCTGTCTATCAAGATGAAGTCGTTGATTGGTATCTATCTGGGCTATGGAGTAATTATGGGGATTGGTCTTGGCATCGGCTACCTTTCTCCGGTAAAGACACTGATGCTCTGGTTTGAGGATCAAAAGGGTCTTGCGACAGGTCTCGCTGTGGCAGGGTTCGGTCTTGCCAAGGTGATAGCCAGCCCAGTTATGACGGCACTTCAGGGTTCTGTCGGTCTTAGCAATATGTTTTATATTCTGGCGGTAATCTACTTTGTGATGATGATAGGAGGCCATATCCTGTTAAGAAAGCCAGAGGGGTGGGCAGAAAATCATGGCAAGTCTGACTTTAAGTCAAGTTCCATGTTTAAGAATGTAACCTTTATCGGTATTTGGCTGATGGTATATATCAATATTAGCTGTGGTCTGGCACTTATCTCTCAGGAAAAAGATATCATGAAAGCAGTGGGCATATCCGTTGCAACCATAGGAGTGATCTCCTCCGTTACAGCAATATTTAACGCGGGAGGAAGACTTGGGTATTCCGCTCTGTCAGATAAATTTAAGAACAGAGATATGATCTACAAGATTTTATTTATTCTGTCTATTGTGGTGACTGGCGTGGCCATTCTGACAAAAGCGATTGATAACAAAATGATACCAATTATTATTATATTGCTCTGTGTGATCAATTCCACATATGGTGGAGGTTTCAGCAATCTTCCCACAGTGCTCTCAGAACATTTCGGCATGAAAAATATTAGCAAGATACATGGTTTGGGATTATCAGCGTGGGCGATGGCAGGATTGACAGGCAATCAGGTGAGCAACCTGATCGTTTCTAAGACGGGTTCTTATATGAATGTATTGTATGTGATATTGGTGTTCTATATCATAGCACTGATTATCAGCTATGTTATGGTACGATCGGCTGAAAAACAGAAGTAGATAACTTTTCGGCTTATAGTTAAAATAGCTATAATGTATTTGAATGAAGTAAAAGGTCCGTATAGCCAGTTCGCTGTTTTCCTCCGTCACCCCGCTCTCGCTTAGTGAAAAACGTAACGGATACTAAGCTCGTGAAAAAACCTCGCTAAGTACCAACGTTTTTCAATAGGTTCCTTGAGGAAAACAGCGAACTGGCTATACTACTTTACT
>CAJUOO010000050.1 GCA_910588535.1 uncultured Lachnospiraceae bacterium
AGTTGCCGTTCTCCCTTTTTTGTCTTTTTTACAATGGGGATGGTTGGTCTATCTACAAATTCAGAAAAAGCTTTCTCAAACGCCAAACCATCCATATCCAATGTATGTTCCGGCGTATATCCCTCACGAAATTCCAGCTTATAATCGGCTGCTGCCACCAGAGACATTCCATTCTGTGCATGATCTGGTAGTTTCTTGACACTTAGCACCTCCATGCCATCCGCCATCACAGCATTTAGGACATCTATCATTTCCTTGCTCGATTTCGATGAAGAGACCTCAATATCAAAATATTCTCCCTCACTTATCAGACCCACGCCGAGCGGTGAAGCAAACGACATTTTCTGATGTGGAGAGAAGCCCTCTGTATAGACAATATCGATATCTGCGCGCCGCATTGCCTTCTGAAAGTAGCGCATAATATCCAGATGTCCAATAAACTTCATATTGCCCCGTTTCGCAAATTTAATTCTTAGCTTCGTAACAGACACCTCCTCCAAATACCTTTGCGCCACATCCTGAGCAGGATATACGGCAATTTGGCGTCACAAGCTCCTGCTTAGCCCTCTCCCACTCTCTCTGTAGAAACTCCTTTGTCACCCCCGCGTCGATAAAATCCCACGGCAACAATTCATCCAGAGCCCTTTCCCGCAAATTATAGAAGGCAATGTCCAGCCCTTCCTCCTCAAAAGCTTCCATCCAAAGCTTATTCTGAAAGCTCTCTGACCAAGCATCATATAGACATCCCTTCTGATAAGCCCGCAAAATAACCCTTCCAACACGACGATCCCCTCTGGCAAGCACACCTTCCAGCACAGTGACATCAGCCTCATGCCAATTATATTTTAAGCTTTTATGATTTAACATTTCCTTCATCTTGGTATTTACAATTCTTGCTTTTGAGAGATATTCTTCCTTTGTGCACATAGGAGCCCACTGAAATGGTGTAAATGGTTTTGGCACAAAAAAGGAAGTGCTTGCTGTCACCTGAACTCTTCCCGTGCGTTGTTCCTTTGGAATCTCCGCATAATACACTCTGGCAATCTTGTCAGCAAGAACGGCGATCTCCTCCATATCCTCCACTGTCTCCGTGGGAAGTCCAAGCATAAAATAGAGTTTTACACGATTCCATCCCCCGCGAAATGCCTGTGTGGCGCCCTCAAGGATATTCTCTTCGGTAAGCCCCTTGTTAATAACATTTCTAAGCCTCTGGGAGCCTGCTTCCGGCGCAAAGGTAAGACTTGATTTTTTCACATCCTGAACCTTGCTCATCACATCGAGAGAAAACGCGTCGATACGCAGAGAAGGAAGGGAGATATTCACGCCCTTGCCACTAAACTCTTCTATCAGATAATTAACAATCCCCTTTAATTCAGAATAATCACTGGAACTTAACGAACTGAGAGAGATCTCGTCATATCCAGTGCTCTTTAACATCTCGTATGCTGCTTCCTTTAGAAATGCAAGACTTCTCTCTCTCACCGGCCGGTACACTGCACCTGCCTGACAAAAACGACAGCCTCGAATACATCCTCTCTGAATTTCCAGTACAACACGATCCTGTGTCGCTTTGATATAAGGCACCAAAGGATGTTTAGGATAATAGGTATGACTGAGATCCATCTCTACCTCTTTACGGATTTTTTCTTTTGCATAAGGATTATTCGGTGTAAAGGAAGCAAGTGTCCCATCCTCCTTATAAGAGACATCATAAAAAGCAGGAACATAAATACCCGGAACCTTGGCGGCACGTTCTAAAAACTCCTTTCTGCTGCCCCCGCACTTTCGATTCTCCTTAAAGGCATCAATTAAATCAAAATAAACAGTCTCCCCCTCGCCAATATAAAACATATCAAAAAAATCCGCCAGTGGTTCCGGGTTATATGCACAGGGACCACCACCAATAATCAGCGGGTCTTCTTCATTTCTATCTCTGGCTAAAAGCGGTATCTGCCCTAGATCCAAAACTTGCAAGATATTGGTATAACACATCTCATATTGTAAAGTAATGCCGATAAAATCCATCTTTTTTATTGGTTCTTGTGTCTCAATCGTAAAAAGAGGAATTTTCTTCTCCCTCATCAGCTTGTCCAGATCCGTCCAAGGAGAATAGATTCTCTCACAGTAGACATCCTCTCTCTGATTAAACATATCATATAAAATTTGGATTCCAAGATGAGACATGCCAATCTCATAGACATCAGGAAAACACATGGCAAAGCGGACATCCACAGATTGTGGGTCCTTCACGCACATATTGACCTCGCCGCCAATATAGCGGGCAGGCTGCTGAATACTTAACAAAATTTCATCAGGTAAGGCTAATTTTCTCATAATTCTTCCTTATATACTATCCTTTTATTTTTACGTACATTCTACCACACAGAAAACGATTCTGCCACAATTTCTTGAAAAACAGACATTATATAGCCATCTACACATAAAAAACTCTATAACAATCAATATGCTGTCACAAATGGTATCCCTATTCCATTTTTGCCTTGCATGTATATTGTTTAACAAATTCTGTCTTTGCTTTTGTATAGCCGTCTCTGTCATGTTCATATTGCTTCCACAATCCGAGCTTCAGCTTTTCATATTCCTTGGCAACAGCAGGATGTTTTTTTAGATACTCGCAAAAATATCGCTCATCATTATCGCCTGCTTGGCGTAAATGTAAGTGAAAGACCCGTTCCGCAAATCCATTTTCTGTATAGCCTTTGTTAAAGGACATACGTCTGTCACTCTCCGACATGCATAGATAGCCTGCCTCCGTCAGACGCTCTCTCACAAGAGAAAAATAACTCACTTTTTCTACTTCCACAAGAATATCTACAATCGGCTTTGCCCAGATCCCCTCTATAGCTGTACTTCCAATATGACTGATACAAATGATCTGCTCTGCCGGAAGAATCCTTTCCAGCAGAGCAGCCTCTTCCATATACCATTCTTTCCAGCATGGTTGATATTCTGTCAATAAAATTGGAAATAACTGCCATAGCTCTTCCAGACTCATTTCAGAAAGTTTTTTCCCCATACTCTATATACCTCTCTTTTACGATACTTATCATGTCAGAATCAGTATACCATAAAATAACAATATATGTACATTATTTTTCTTTCCAACACCTACATTGCTCAATTCGTTTTCCATTAGCGCCCTCTTTTTCATCATAGGCAAATTGAAGCTTATTCTTTTGACAATTTCATTCTAACAAAGTAATCACGACAACTGTCTGTCATGATTGCAGATAATTTTTGCAGATTCCCTCCCCAAATTGCAAAATATCCTGCCGAAGCTCTTTTGGCTCCAAAAGCTCTGCTCCAGAGCCGAAAGAAGCAATCCAACCTACAACAGTAGCCCTATCTGAAAAATCACAGGAAACTATTAAACTTCCATCTGGCTGTGTGACAAAGCTCTCTGGACCATATTCCTCCACTAAACGCCATCTATATTCTGGCTGTATCTTTACAACTACTTTATAGACAGAGGGAAAAACATGCTCCGCAGATAAATCAGGTGGTGAAATAGAACGTTTTGTAAAATATGTCTCCTTTTGCAGATCTGTTATACGCACTAGCTTAAAAAGACGAAAATCCTTTCTGGATTCACACCAGCCCCAGACATACCAACTAGACCACTGAAAAATCAGATAATACGGCTCTATTGTACGTCTGGACTCTCCCTTCGGTGCAAAATAAGTAAAAGAAACTCTTTGTCCATCGATTATGGCACGGTGTAGAAGTTCAATTTTTGGAGAAAGAGACGCTCTATACCATGAAGATAAATCAATTAATATATGTGTATCTCCCTCAAGTATATTCGATGTCAATCTCTCCATTAATTGTGCATAGCGATTGGTACCGCTCACACTATCAAGACTGCGAAGTCCTGTCAAGATTGCCTGCATATCGGATGTGCTAAGTAATGTGCGATCTATTTTAAACCCATCCATTATGGAAATACCCCCATTTTTCCCTTGTTCTGTCACCAAGGGAAATCCTGCCATACAAAGTGCCTCAATATCTCGGTTAATGGTACGGCGAGACACTTCAAACTTCTCTGCAAGATAAGGTGCTGTCACTTTCTCCTGCTGCAAAAGAATCGATATAATTCCAATCATACGATCTAATTTCATAGTATAACTCCAAAGGTTAAAAAGTTTTTTCTATATGGTATAAAATAAAAATTTCACATCCTGATTGATATACCTGCTCAAGCAGGCGGATGGCAGTTAGTGTGAAATTACGTGTTATCCATGGCAGCAGGTGCCACAGCCTGATCCTGACGGTGTCGCCGCACAGCCTCCCAGTGCTGTCTCTCTCAGTTCATAGGGAATTCTTTTTCCAACCTGATACATTGTATCTATCATCTCGTCCAGAGGGATCATCTGGCGTATGCCAGATAGAGAAATTTCGGCAGCGATCAATGCATTTGCCACACCTGCAGCATTGCGATTCTGGCAGGGATATTCGACCAGTCCTCTCACTGGATCACACACCAGTCCAAGCATATTCATTAATACAGTGGCAGCGGCGTCCAAGCTTTGCTGTGAGCTGCCTCCCATCAGTTCCACGGCAGCAGAGGCTGCCATCGCTGCTGCTGTGCCAATTTCCGCCTGACAACCGCCGACAGCACCTGCCACAGTGGCATTTCGCATCGCTAGATAGCCGATGGCTCCTGCATTGAATAGAGCATCTATAACCTGTACATCTGGTATCTGGTAAACTTCCTGCAAAGCTAACAAAAGCCCCGGAACAATTCCTGAAGATCCTGCTGTCGGTGCTGCCACTATCACTCCCATCGATGCATTTACTTCAAGCACTGCCATGGAATAAGTGATGCCGCGACTTAATACCTCCCCACAGAGATTTCCTCCACTCTCTCGACAGAGTGTAAGCTTTTTTGCCTCCCCTCCAATCAGTCCGCCCATGGATTTGACAGGAGTGCAAAGAGGAGTGAGAGCTGACTGTTTCATAATGGTATATACCTGTCCCATCTGCTGATTTACCTCATCTGCCGCGCGCTCAGCCAAATCACATTCTCTTTGTCTCATTATAGCAGAGATAGAACAATTTCTGTCTTGACATAACTGTAGCAATTCTCTGGCACTTTTAAAATCTGTCATATAACTACCTCATTTCTGCGCTGCTTTTAGTGTATTTCATTCTTCCTACATTATTTCTGAATTAGCATAACTGCCAAAATATTAGAATTGGTTTTTATCTGTTTTGGCAGATCGTCGGGAAGGGTCTGATCGGACTCCACAATGGTATACGCTTTCTCTCCCTTAGATTCCCTGAATATTCTCATATATGCAATATTCACATTTCTGTCGCCAAGACATTTTGTGATATGCGCTGCCACGCCCGGCTTATCCTGCTGAATAATAATCACCGCATTGTATTCTCCCGTGAAATCTACCTGCACTTGATTAATACGAATAATTCTAACCTTTCCGCCGCCAAGAGACTCCCCTCTCACATTCATGACATTTCCATTTTCATCTGTCATCTGAATATCTACTGTGTTGGGGTGTAGATCCGTCTCTGCCTCATTGATAATAAAATGATAGTCGATTCCTTGCTCTTTCGCGATTTCAAAGCTGTCACGTATTCGAATGTCGTCTGTGGCAAACCCCATAATTCCGCCCAAAAGGGCACGGTCTGTACCGTGCCCCCGATAAGTTTTGGCGAAGGAGCCATAAAGCGTAAAAGTTACCTGTCTTAATATTCCTGTTTTCATCTTTTGCGCCAGATATGCGATTGCACAGGCGCCAGCCGTATGAGAGCTGGACGGTCCTACCATATTGGGACCAAGCACATCAAATACACTGATAAATGACATCCTTATACCTCCAAAACCTTTTTATCTTCCTTCTGCCATCTTAAGCTGAGCGGATACTAATCCGTAGTATATCCCTTTTTTCTCCAACAATTCATTGTGTGTGCCAATCTCGGCAACGCCATGTTTATCAATTACGACCAGACGATCTGCATTTCGAAGCGTTGACAGACGATGAGCAATGGCAAAAGTAGTTCTTCCTTTGATCAGGCGATCAAGAGCCTGCTGGATTAAAAATTCACTTTCCGTGTCAAGTGCAGAGGTTGCCTCATCCAAGATAAGAAGCCTTGGATTATTAAGAATCGCTCTCGCTATGGCGATTCTCTGCCTCTCTCCTCCTGATAGATTGTAACCGTGCTCTCCCACATAGGTGTTATAGCCGTCGGGCGTCTTGCAGATAAAATCATGGGCGTTGGCGGCCTTTGCCGCTTGAATAACCTCAGCAAGTGAAGCGTTCTGCCTTGCAAATCTAATATTGGCAAGGATGCTGCCGGAAAATAGAAAGGTTTCCTGAAGGACAACGCCGATCTGAGAATGTAAGCTCTCTGTCTTTATATTTCTAATATCCACATTGTCGATCGTGATCTTACCCTGATCGACATCATATAATCGCATAATCAAGTTAATTAAGGTAGATTTTCCTGTTCCAGAAGCCCCCACCAATCCTATCATCTCTCCGGGCTTTACCTGAAAGCTGATATTCTCCAAAACTGGCTCATAGGTATGATAGCCAAAGGAGATATCCTCAAAAGTAAATGCGCCCTGAATTGGAAATTCTGTACTGTTCTCATGATCCGCAATCATAGGCTCTTCGTCCAGCACGTCATAGATACGGTTTAAACTGGTAATCATCTGCATCATTGCGCGGGGAAGATGAGTCATCCAGCTCAATGGCCCAAATAAATAACCACAATATGTAATAAACTGCACCAACTGTCCTACCGTCATCTTGCCGTCTAACACATCGATTCCGCCAAAAAATACTGCGATATAAGTTCCCGCACCTAAAATAAAGGTTAGAATCGGGAAAAAGACAGCCCAGAATGTCTCATTTTTCTTGCTGATCTCCGCATATTCCTTCGCTTTTTTCTGGAAATTTGCCGCCTCGCGCTCTTCCTTTCCAAATGATTTCACAATTCTCATACCAGAGATAATATCTTGCAGTTGACTGGCAAGCTCATCTGACTTTAGCCATTGCTTGTGAAAAATACTACGAAGATGATGCCAGAACATTCGAGTGATAATAAAGACCAACACGATAAACACCAGAGATAATAATGTCATCTTCCAGCTAATCAGGCACATCATCACAAGCGCGACAATCATGGTGAGTAAAGTAGAGAACATATCTCCAAATACATCAACCATAAAGTTTCTAATCTGGTTGGTATCACGTGACACACGGTTCATCAGCTCACCGGGCTTCCGGTTTCCAATAAAGGAGAGAGATAAAACCTGTATCTTGTGATAGAGCTTTTTCCGCAGAGTCATGCTCAGTGAGGTTCCCAGTGCCATACATTGCCAATAGCGGTAAACCTCCAACAGAATACGGAAAATTAACAAAAAGAATGAGATTCCGACAAACATCCACAGATCTGCCCAGTCTCCAGTTCCCTGCGCCAATGTATTATCTATAAAATAGCGCTGTATCATAGGTGTAAACAAATTGATTGCCGCAATTAATGACATAAGAAGAGAGATCAGTAAAAGCTTACCGACGTACTCTCCACAAAGTGCCATAAATTTTTTTAGCAGATCTGCCTTGCCTTCACAATATGGGCATTTGCTGGTTCCCGGAAGTGCTTTGCCACATTTTTCGCAATATTTCTCATACTCATGGCTGACTACTTTTTCCGGCTTGATCCCCTTTCTGTTTGCCACAATAATTGTCTGTGCACCACGGACAACATAAGACACTCGAATAATATGCCGCATAGAAAAACGAGCTGCACAGATCATAGTCCCATCTTTTTGTATCACAGTGACAATTCCGCTGTTTACTTGATGCTCACATTTTATTTTCTCACAGTCCTCAAGCAAAAAGGTAGAAACTATTTTATTCTCCGAGAGCACCAGAAAGCGTCTTTGTGTCACTACCAGCCATACATTTTTTACATAGGCTTCACGAGCCAGCCTGCTTTGACTATCAAACGATAGATCGACCGGAACACAATAACAGATGGATTCTCCATCTGTAAGTGCCAGCGCATCCATCTGCTGACTGTCCAATGTATAATTTAGTTTCATAAAACTCCTATTCTCCTTCTATGCCAAGGCATATGGAATGTTTTTTGACGAGTCCATTTCCATATACCACAGAGAAGGCTATATAAAGAGATCCAGCTTCTTCCGCTCCATAACCCCAAGCTGGTAAAAATCTGGGATCTCATATCTATTTCCGTCAATATCCGTCACCAAAAATCTGGAATCACTGAGAGAAACAACTGCATCCCCGCTCATCTGCGTGGTAAATCGGCACGCACCAAAGGTCGTTATCACATTCCAGTAAGCATATCCATATTCATCCTTTACATCCAAAACCTTAGTGATAACAGGCATAAAATAGCGCAGCTTAATCTGTTCTCTCAGCATATCCTGCTGATCCTTGGAAAGCACAGAAATCTTCTCCACAATCCCAATTTCCTTCGCTTTCTCGTCCGCCTCCCGGATGGAGATAAATTCTTCAGGATTTGTCAGAGGAAAGGTTAAGTATACCCCTACTCTGTCATATTCCTTGTCCTTTGTTTTTAACGAGAGAAATCCTCCCTCCGTTCTGGAAAACTGTGCATTTTCTCCGTTGAGAAAGCGCATCTCCAAAAGCTCCTCGGACTCCTTTTTTAAAGCTTCTTCGTCAAATTCCTCAAGATCAAGCAAATTTGACTGATTGTTTTCCTGTTCGCTCAATATAATCCCTCCAATATTCGTTTATTCAATTCCTCGCATAGCAAGAGCTTTTGTCTGAAGCTCGCTCAGTTTATAATAGGTTCCCTTCTTGGCAAGCAGCTCTTCATGTGTTCCCGATTCGGTAAGTCTTCCATCATCCAGCACAATTAAATGTGTCGCATTTCGCAGTGTGGAAAGACGATGAGCAATCGAGAGCACCGTTCTGCCCTTCTCCAATTTCTCTAAAGATTTCTGAATAGCCAACTCTGTCTCCGTGTCCACCGCAGAAGTCGCTTCATCCAAAATCAATATCTTAGGATCGGCAAGGATTGCTCTCGCGATCGAGATTCTCTGCTTTTCTCCACCTGAGAGAGAACGGCTGGAAGAACCCAAAAGGGTGTCATAGCCCTCTGGCATACGACAAATAAAATCATGTGCATTGGCCTGAATCGCGGCACGAATAATTTCCTCCCGGCTTGCCTCTGGACGTGCATAGGCGATATTTTGCGCCACGGTGCCCATAAATATATATGTTTCCTGAGATACCATGGCAACATTCTTGCGCAGCTCATGAAAACCGTACTGTTTTACGTTAATTCCATCAACCAGAACCTCACCCTCCTGCGTATCATAAAGACGTGAGATCAGATTGACCAATGTGGATTTCCCTGCGCCAGATCGTCCTACAATGCCAAATACCTCCCCAGCTTTTACATGAAAGCTAATATCTTTTAAAATTGGCTTGTGTGCCTCGTAGCCAAAAGTAACATTCTTTAATTCTATCTCTCCTCTTAAAGTATCCGGCCTAATAGGATCTGCCGCCTCTTTTACCTCAGGCACTGCATCAATAATCTCAAACATACGCTGCGCTGAGTTCATACAATTTGTATACCAGCGAATCATACGTGACATAAATTCCAAAGGCCCCTTAAGCTGTCCCACATAACCAGAGAAGGTCAAAAGAAGTCCAAGCTCAATATCAGAGCCTCCAATAATCAGAGCGCCTCCCACTGCCCAGACAAGGAAACTGATAGTATCCTCGACCGTACAATACAATGCAAAAAATTTATTATCATAGCGCGCCAGATCCATCTCCGCTGTTTTCATCCTTCCATTGTTCTTAGAAAACCGCGTTATCTCCTGCTCCTGCTGCCCAAATGCTTTCACCACGCGCGCACCGGTAAAATTTTCATTCATCTGTCCCTTTAAACGGCGGTTTGCACGATGTCTCTTTCCGTAATAATGCCAGAGATGCGGAAGCATCCGATAGCTGATAACGACAAGCACCGGCATTAAAAATACAGATACAAGAGCCAGAAGTGGATTTAACAAAAACATAATAATGCTCGTCGCCAAAATATTGCCGACATTAATCAAAAAATAAGGAATTCCATCTATAAAAAAGCTTGAGATCTCCTCGGCGTCATCTGAAACACGCGTCATCAACCCCCCTGTCTGTCTTCTGGAATAAAAGCTGATAGAAAGCCTTCCCATAGAGGAAAATACTTGACTTTTTAGCTTAGCCACCACCTCTGGTGCTATTTTTGCCGTGAGAAATCCCTGCAAAATTCCAATTCCCTGTATAGAAATCTTTGTCAGAAGCATAGCAAGCACCAAAAATACAAGTGCCATCACAAAACGTCCCTCTGGAATATGTAAAAAAGCAAGAAATGCCTCATCCTTTGCCAATACTTTATCATAGAGAATCGTACCGGTCAGATACGGCCAAATCAAGTTAAGTCCCGCTGTTCCAAGATAACATAACACCATCACGACAAGGTGTTTCTTATATGGAAGAAAATAAGCCATAACTCGAAGCAAAATAGACTTTTTGTCCATACACTTTGGACAGACCTTTCGCTCCTGATCTGGATAAATCATGCCACACTTAGGGCAGCAGTCTTTTCCCTTCTTAACATCCAGTTCTTCCTTTGTGATTTCCTCGCTATTCTTAAGTTTCTTCTGAAGGCGGCAGAGCCGCAAAAAGCCCTCCATTCGAGTGTTAGAAAAATGACAGAAATTCCTCTCCACTCCATCAATCTTTACCATCAGTACACCGGTAGCGACCTGCCGGATCACTTCCATACTCTCCACATGGCTCAGCTCAAAAATCTGCAGTGCCGGCTCTTCTGCCAATGCAATATCTTCCTTTATCTGAAAGCTATTGTAGCCGCCAAAGCCATGCTCCGCTTTTTCCATAAAAGGGTAAGTTGCCAATAACAGCTTATCCTTTGTCAGTGCCACCACAGAATCTGAGAATCGATAATCCATATCAAAATCTGCCGTGACAGCAAAGATAATCGCATCTTTCTCAATTCCATATTTTCGGGCGACACTGACAAAACTATTTGGTAGATTCATTTCACCCCTCCGTTTTTCCCTCCCAGAATACAGACAACGCATCCTAATGTGTCTCATGTAAATCTGCGCAATACAATATGATATAAATATCATATTGTACTATGCAAAAAAATGAAAAAAATCATGGCCCCTGAACGGCAGCCATGACTATAATCATTCTCTTTCATACGACACAAATAAGCTGACTTAATCTGCAAAATTCCGGGAGACAATTTCATAACTATTTTGTTGTGACATATTGTTGCTAAATCTTGTCATGATACATTGCCTCCTTTCTTTTTTTATTGTTATTTTAACCATGAACATCTTTTAGTATAAGCGCAATCAAAGAAGATGTCAACTATTTTTACAAATAATAGATTTGTAAAATATATATTTTTAAGCAGATTTACACAAATAATTTATTGATAATTTCTTTTGATAATTATCCTCTAAAAATCATCCTCCAATAGTTCTTGTCCATCGGCGGCTGTTGTGGCAAGAGAATCACACCTCTCATTTTGTGGGTGTCCGTCGTGTCCTTTTACCCAGATAAATGTCACCTTATGTGGCTGCTTTGCCCGAAGCAACCGCTGCCACAGATCTTTATTTTTGACAGGCTCATTCTTTCCGCGTTTCCATCCCTTCTTTATCCATCCATCGATCCAGTGGTCATTAAATGCCTTTACCAGATATTGAGAGTCAGAATAAAGCTCCACCGTACAGGGTTTGATAAGCGCCTCAAGTCCGACGATAGCTGCCATCAGCTCCATCCGGTTATTGGTGGTTTTTTTATATCCCGCGGAAAATTCCCTGCTATGTTCTTTTCCCGATGGATCGGTGTAGGATAGGATTGTACCGTATCCTCCGGGGCCGTCGGGATTTCCGCGTGCGGCTCCATCTGTGTAGATTTTCACAAGCATTTCCATTCTCCTTTTTCCATAAATTGCTCTGCAGATTCTTCCGCCGCATGAATCAACTTTTCAGGATATCCTAGAAGTGACAAAAGACGGATGGCATTTCTTGTGACCGCTCGTCCTTCTCGCAGGCGATAATCAAAGTGAACATCCCCGTCGCTGACCTCCTCCTCAAAATGATAATTGACGTAAGCTCTCTCTAGCATATAGGTCAGCTCCACATCATGTGTCGCCGCAAAACATAATATATTGTTGCCGCAAAGCTCCAAAAGCACCTGAGCAGACGCGGCAATTCGTTCCACTGTGTTGGTGCCGCGAAGTACCTCATCCACCAGACAAAGTACCATCTCTCCTCGCTTCTTTGCGTCGAGGATTCGCTTGAGCGATCGAATTTCTGCCAGATAATAGCTCTCCTGTCTCATTAAATTATCTCGTATTGCCATAGATGAGTACAGACGGAAAAAGCAAGCATGATACTGCTTTGCTGGCACTGTCATCAAGGTCTGCGCAAGCACAGAGCAGATACCTACCGTTTTTAAGAAAGTAGATTTGCCGGAGGCGTTGGAGCCTGTAATTAAAACTCCGCGCGCTGCCTGTATAGTATTTGGGATTGGGCGATCTAACATGGGATGATACATATCAGACAAAGAGAGCGAGACTTGTTCCGAATCAGAAAGAAACTCAGGTATACAATAATCCTGCAATAGCTCTCGAAAGGATGCCGCCGCAATCAAACTTTCTATATAACCAAAAATCTCAAATATACGGCAGATCTCCCGCTCCTTCTCCTGCATTTTTTTCTGCATACGATTAAATTGAATCAGATCCATATGTGTCAATATACGCACATAGTCTAGAAGTGCTTCCTCCATCGATCCTGTCATACGGTTGGAGCAGATAAGGCGAGAACCTTTCGCAAACCCAGCACATTCCTTTTTCAGACGAATAAGCTCGTCAAAATATCCTGATAACTCGGTGATTCCTGTGCGGGTGAGCGTATCTGTCAGATAGAGCATCCCTGTCACCTGTTTGACACATACAAAATATGGCTCAACAATCCCTTTTTCTTTATAATAACTGGTTATTCCATAGGCAACAGACACAAACAAGAAAAACACGCCAATTCCGCTGTCCACAAAAAGCATAAGCAACGAGATAATTTCAGCTATAATTACCATATAATGATTGGCATTTCCCCTCACCGGAAGATCCATAAGCCTGAGAAGATAATCACTGACAGAATGTTTTTTCATTCTGCCAAGCTGATGATAAATCTCCTGAAGTTTTAAGCGTTCCTTCTCGTGAGTCTGGAAAAAGGAGATGATTCTGTGCCGCTCCTCAAGCTCCTTCTCGTCCGAGATTGGCGTTCGAAGCAGCCAGTACAGATAATCCTCTCCAACAGAGGAACAGGTCTGATTCACCAACAGGAAAATATCCTCCATTCCAAGATCATCCCACGTCAAATCATCCAGATAAAATGCCGCTCTGTGGCGATAATTTTTAAAATAGTGGGAAATGCGTGCAAGCTCCTCCACTGCATATTCCCTCTCCGGCAATTTACCGAAACTCTCCTTTGCATGTCGTAAAAATTTTTCCCTATTTTTTCTCTGATTACTGGCAAACTGAACGATCAGCACCACAACTACCGCACAGAAAAACAGAATCAGTCCCTGTTCCGTCATCATAATTAAAATGCGATAAAGAACTTACCGATAAACAATACAGAAAGCACCAGAGTAAGAACAGATACCTCCTTTGCCCTTCCGGTACAGATCTTTACAATACTGTAAGCAATCAGGCCAATGCCAATACCATTTCCAATACCACCTGTCACCATCATAAAAAGCAACATCAGCACCACGGAAACAGACGCGGATACATCTGAATAATCCACCTCTTTCAGCGCGCTGATCATAAGCACTCCCACGAATACCAAAGCCGCTGAGGTAGCTGGAGCTGGGATAAGAGCCGCGATCGGTGCGACGAACATGCAGGCAAGAAAACACAGACCTGTCACAACGGAAGTAAGACCTGTGCGGCCTCCCTCCTCCACGCCAGAAGCAGACTCAATAAATGTGGTAACTGTTGAGGTTCCAGTACATGCACCCACGCAAGTTGCAAGAGAATCTGCCAACATTGCCTTATTCATATCTGGCATCTCCCCTTTTTCATTTAACATATTTGCCTTCTTTGCCGTGCCGAGCAAGGTACCGATGGTATCAAACATATCAACCATACAGAACGAAATAACTGTCATAATTGCCGACAAAAATCCCATGCTGAACAAGGTTTTAAAGCTGAATGTCAAGAATGTCATATCAAACATATCCTTAAACGGCGGCAGAAAGCTTGCCCCACTTAAAGAAGCAAATGGATTCGTCCCAAGTATAAAAGACCCAATCCAATAGACAATAGCTGCCACAACCATACCAATCAGAATAGAGCCTTTTACCTTTTTATGGTTGAGTGCAGCGATTGCAAACAATCCTACAAACATGGTGATAATATATAAAATCATGGTAGGATATGCGGAACCCATAGCTGCCTTAGTGACAGAGGCACCATCTGTAAAAAATCCTATCATCGTCTGGGAGCCACCGTCATAATAAACGGCTGCATTGGTCGACAGGCCGATATTGACAAGCATCAATCCAATACCTGCTGATATGCCAAGGCGCACAGACTTAGGAATCGCCTCCACAATCTTCTCACGAATCTTTAATACAGTGAGAACTGTAAATAAAATTCCAGAAATTAAAATAATCGCAAGTCCGCCACCGAACGCCTCCTCATAGGCAATTCCGGCCGCTGCTGCGATTCCTGCCACAACCGATGCAAAATAACTGTTAAGTCCCATACCGGGTGCAAGAGCAAATGGTTTATTTGCCAAAAACGCCATCAGGATCGTGCCCACTGCTGCCGACAGAATAGTAGCCATAAATACCGCGTTCCAGAGCGGCGTCCCAACTGCAAAATTTGTGAGCAGATTAGGATTAAGCTGAACAATGTAAGCCATCGTCATGAAGGTGGCAAGACCTGCAATGATCTCTGTCTTGACATTTGTGTGGTTTTCTTTGAGTTTAAAGACCTTTTCTAACATTTTCCTTCCTCCTATGTTTATAATGTGATAAAACTACACTGAAAGTATACTATGAACTGGGAAAAAATACAAGAAAATAATTGTCTACGGTTCTTTGTCATTCCATTTCAAGAACCATAGACAATTTTTCGGACAATAGTTACATAAATCCATACAGAAAAACTAACTGTGCAATAAACATAACATATGAGACGCCGATCGCGTAGAAAAAAGAACGTTTCCCTTCACGATCGGCGCTGTCATATGTCTGAAAACCGTTTTCTGTCAGATATGTATAAAACATATTTTTTTAAAGCTTACAGCACAACATATCTATATAATAATACAGATTAACCCACCATTGCTGTCATTAATGATTTTTTGTAATGTCTCCTGCAATTTTATCTGGCTGTCCTCCGTGAGTACATGGATTTTTGTTCGTATTCCATCATCCACAATATCCTCAATGGATTTTCCAAAAATATTCGTCGACCAGATTCCCTCTTCTGACTGTGCTGCATTTTCTTTGATATAGGTGACAAGATCCCTCGCCTGCTGCTCGCTTCCCACGATCGGCGCGATCTCCGTCTCTATATTTGCCTTTATCATATGGATGGACGGACATTTCGCATCCATTTTCACGCCAAATTTATTTCCGTGCCGAATAACCTGAGGCTCGGCAAGTTCTATCTCCTCTCTCGCGGGAGCGACCACTCCATAGCCCTTTCTCCGCACAGATTCCAGAGCTCCTTGAACCTTCTCATATTCCTTCTTCATGCCAGAAAATTCCTTCATGCTGCGCACCAGCTCATATTCGCCCTTGATGGGAAGCCCTGTCATATCACTTAACAGTTTATAATAGTGCGAGTCGTCAATCTGCGCATTCAGGATAATTTTTCCATCGGAAAGCTCAATCTTATCCAGCTTTACCCTTTTTATGTACGGAGACTCTTGATTCATATCTGTCTCGCTGACTTCCTTCATGTAGGAAGCGCGCCCCATCGCTGTCTTCATCACACCGAGAAGTGCCTCCTTCACCGGATGAGACAGAGGAAGCATCTCTGCCCACTTGGGAATAAAAAGATCAAATTCCGAAATTGGAAATTCCTTTAATATAGAATCTAGTATAACCGTGATGTCTTCCTTTTTAAGCTGTTCACAGTTGACTGGAAGTACAGCATTGTGATATTTTTCGGTGAGCTGAGAGGCAAGCTCCGCTGTCTCGGAGGAATATGGTCTTGTGGAATTAAGAAGGATGACAAACGGTTTCCCGATTCTTTTAAGCTCCTCTATTGTCCTCTCCTCTGCAGGGACATAGCTGTCTCTAGGGATTTCTCCAATGCTTCCGTCCGTCGTCACGACAATGCCGATGGTAGAGTGATCCGTAATTACCTTCTGCGTGCCCATCTCAGCGGCCTTGGTAAATGGAATCTCATAATCGAACCATGGTGTTTTTACCATGCGCTCATTCTCATTTTCGATATGCCCCTGCGCCCCGTCAACCATAAAACCGACACAATCAATAAGCCTGAGCCTAACTTGAACATCATCGCTCAAACCAATCTGTGCCGCCTCCTTTGGTATAAATTTAGGCTCTGTCGTCATAATGGTCTTCCCCTGTGCACTTTGAGGAAGCTCATCGCGCGCCCTCATTCTTTCGTTCTCGTCCTTTATTCCCGGAAGAACCAAGATATCCATAAATCGTTTAATAAATGTAGATTTTCCTGTTCTCACCGGACCTACCACACCGATATAGATCTCCCCTCCGGTTCTATCCCTTATATCCTGATACAGGCTCTGTGCAATATCCATACAAAAATCCCCTTTCATATTCTTGTATAATATATGAAAGAGGATCTAATTTATGATCACCTGTTTACAATAAATAAGGAAACATTCGTCGCCTTATTTTTCCCAAGGTAAGTCGGAGTGCTCAATGGTTCTGTCGCGAAGCATCAGCTCTTTTACGGCATCTGCCGCCTTCTTCTCACCAAAAAGTACCTGATTAACCTGTTCCACAATCGGCATCTCCACCTCATATTTTTGCGCTAAGGCAAGTGCTGCCTTGGCAGAGTGCACGCCCTCCACCGCCATGCCGACCCGATCCATCGCTTCCTTCATGGAGAGCCCCTCTCCAATCAAAATTCCTGCTCTGCGGTTTCGACTGTGCATGCTGGCGCATGTGACAATCAGATCTCCGATACCAGATAAGCCAGAAAAGGTTTGAAGGGCACCACCCATCTTCATGCCAAGACGAGCGATCTCCGCGATACCGCGCGTGATCAGCGCCGCTTTTGTATTGTCTCCATAGCCAAGACCATCCGCGATTCCAGCCGCAAGTGCTATCACATTCTTAAGCGCCGCACCAAGCTCGATACCAAGCATATCTGGGCTGGTATAGACACGAAATACAGGACTCATAAAAATATTCTGAACATGCTCTGCAGTTTCCTTTGTGTGTGCTCCTGCCACACAAGTGGTAGGAATCCCTCTGCCAACCTCCTCCGCATGACTTGGTCCTGACAGTACTGCCACATCTGCCTGAGGAAGCTCCTCCTCAATCACTTGACTCATCACATAGAGAGTACTCTCCTCAATTCCTTTTGCCATATTAACGACAATCTGTCCCGGAACCAAGTACTCTGCCATTCGTCTGGCAGTCTCTCTAATATAAGTAGAAGCTGTGGAAAGAACCAAAAGTTCCTTGTGTTCCATCGCTTCTTTTAGATCAGCAGTGACCTTGGTTCCATCTACCAGACGTATCCCCGGAATACTTTTTAATTCTCGATCTTCTGACAACATCTGAATCTCTTTTTCCACTGCAGACCAGATTGTCACCTGATGTCCGTTGTTTCCAAGAAGCACCGCAAGTGTCGTCCCCCAGCTTCCTGCCCCGATAACACCGATATTTGCCATAATTCCCCTCATTTCCGCGCTGCCTTGTCTCCTAAAAGCCTGTGGCGCAGCGCAGACACAAGCTTATGGTCTATCCTTATTCTGTCTTAACAGGCTTTTTTTCGCCCAACTTGCTCTCCGTCCCGTGAAGCAGCCGGCCGATATTTGCCCTGTGCTTGAAAAAAGCAAGGAAAGTCATCACAGCACCAATAGCATATACCTCATAAAGATATGCTGTACTCAGCCCATACTGACCTGTCTGGCCGCCAAGAATTAACAGAAGCATAAAAACTGCCATCATAACAAGAGAAGCGAGCGATACATATCGCGTGAGCGCTGTAACCAGTATAAACACTGCACAGATGCATAAAGCAAGCCTCCAGTCAAAAGCAAGCACCATACCCGATGTGGCGGCGATTCCTTTTCCGCCCTTAAACTTTAGATAACATGGATAATTGTGCCCCAGCATAACGCCAAGTCCACTGTAAAAAACAAGAAGACGAAGCATATCTGCATGGCTGTCTTTAAAGATCAGGCTGACAAAGGCCCCTGCCAAAACTGCCTTCAGGCAATCACCTATATAGGTGATAATTCCTGCTTTCTTTCCAAGTACTCGCAGCGCGTTTGTTGTACCCGCATTGCCACTTCCATATTGTCTAATATCAACATGATGAAGTCTGCCATAGATGTAGCCTGTCTGAAATAAACCAAATAAATAGCCAATTACAATACAGATAACCCGTTCCATTATTTTTCGTCCTTTCGCTCCCTCACAATAAATTTTAGCGGAGTTCCCTTAAAGCCAAACGTTTCTCTGATCCGGTTTTCTATATATCTGGTATAAGAAAAATGCATCAACTCTTTATCATTGACAAACAACACAAAGGTGGGTGGCTTCACCGCCACCTGTGTCATATAGTAAATTCGCAGTCGTTTGCCCTTGTCAGACGGCGGCTGCTGCATCGCAGTCGCCTCCATTAATATCTCATTCAATACACCTGTCGCAATGCGCAGAGAGTGATTCTGTATCACTACATCAATAGTCTCAAAAAGCTTCTCCACACGTTGTCCGCTTTTTGCGGATATAAAAAGATACTCCGCATATGGGATAAAGGACAATACATCCTTCATTCGATTGCTGTGCTCATAGATTGTTTTATCTGTCTTTTCGATCGCATCCCACTTATTTACCGCGACAATAATTCCTTTTCCTCTCTCGTGAGCAATTCCGGCAATTTTTGCATCCTGTTCTGTGACACCCTCCGTGGCATCGATCACAACAACCACCACATCCGCGCGCTCCACTGCAGAAACTGTGCGGATAATGCTGAATCGCTCGATCTCTTCCTTTACCTTGCTCTTTCTGCGAAGTCCTGCCGTGTCAATAAAGATATATTCCTTTCCATTTCGCACCACAGGAGTGTCCACAGCATCTCTTGTTGTGCCGGCAATGCTGGACACAATCACGCGGTTCTCTCCGATAATTCGATTGATAATCGAAGATTTACCGACATTTGGCTTGCCGACAATCGCGACGCGCGGTCTCTCATCCTCTTCTTCCTCTGTGACTTCCGACGGAAAATGAGACACCACCTTATCCAGAAGATCTCCTAACCCTAATCTGGAAGCAGCAGAAATTGGAATTGGCTCCCCAATGCCTAAATTGTAAAATTCATATGTGTCCGCCTGATATTTTTGAAAACTATCCACTTTATTTACAGTAAGTATCACTGGTTTCTTAGAACGGCGCAGCATATCCGCCACTTTGGAATCAGCGTCCACAAGCCCTTGTTTTACATCTGTGATAAATACAATAACATCAGCGGTATCTATGGCAATCTGTGCCTGCTCCCTCATCTGTGAGAGAATAATATCCTTGGAATCTGGTTCAATTCCACCTGTATCAATCATGGTAAATGCATAATTTAACCATGTTACATCCGCATAAATACGATCTCTGGTGACACCCGGCGTATCCTTTACAATGGAGATTCGATCACCGGCAAGCGCATTGAACAGTGTAGATTTTCCTACATTCGGACGACCTACAATGGCGACAATTGGTCTGCTCATAATTCGTATTTACCTCCTTCTCTTGAATTTTCCTGCTCAGGCTCCTCCAGCAGCACTGCGTGAAGAAAATCCTGCCCGCTTGATTTTACAATATTTACCTTCACTTGTAAAGCTTTTTCCAGCTCTTCTACTGTCATATCGTCCAAAAAAATCTTTTCGCCGTTTTTAAACATCACCGAGGGCAGCAGGAGCGCCTCACCCAGTTCCTGATTAGAAAGCTGTTTTTTTATATCTTGTCCAGTAAGTAGCCCAGCTACTGTGATATGCTCCCCAAAGAAATCATTTCTGATCTCATAGAGATGTACCTTCACACCGGGAAACTTCTTCTGAATCTGTTCAAGTGCTTCATAAATATATGGAAATGCAAGCTTTCCCGTCGCCATGGAAATGCTGTGGGACCGGTTATCTCCCTCTCTCTCCAAAAGAGCCTTGGCAAATTCATTTTTAAACAATCGTATCGTACCAACACCATTCTCTAGCTGAAGATAGCCATCATACCTCTCCTCAGTAGGCACCTCCCACCCAGCTAGAATATACCATTCGTCTCCTGCATGAATAAAATGATTCTTATGTTCCCGATATAATTTTTCCTGCCAGTGATGTATTATCTGTAAAACAGATCTCGCATCCTCTCTAGTAAATGGCTCCAAAGGATAAAGCCCTTCCCGAAATCGTGTCAATCCAACCGGAACCACAGATACACTCTGCATATAAGGAAGATAGTTTGACAGATCAGAGATCGTGCGCTCAAGCTCCTTCCCATCATTCACTCCCTTACACAATACAATCTGCCCATTCATCAAAATCTCTGCTCTCCAAAGTCGCTCAAGCTGTTTCAGTGCCTCTCCCGCAAAACGGTTGTGGAGCATTTTACAACGAAGCTCTGGATTTGTCGTGTGCACAGAGATATTGATGGGAGCGAGATGATAGCGAATAATCCTGTCGATATCCTTCTCCTTCATATTGGTAAGAGTAATATAATTTCCCTGCAAAAAAGACAATCTCGAATCGTCATCCTTAAAATAGAGCGTCTCTCGCATCCCTTTTGGCATCTGATCAATAAAACAGAACATACACTTATTTCTGCAGGAGCGGTACTCGTCCATCAATCCATTCTCAAATTCAATGCCAATGTCCTCATTATAATCCTTCTCAATCTCAAGAACCCACTCCTCCCCATCTCGCTTACGTATCAGAAGCTCTACATAAGTATCTTCCATTAAAAATTGATAGTCAAAAATATCCTCTATCTCTGTATCACAAACCGCAAGCAACATATCTCCTGCTTCTAACTCCATCTCCTCCGCGATAGAGTGTGGCATCACCTTTGTAATCAGATGTCCTTTTTGTGTCATAAATCTCCTCATTTCTGCGCCGTTTTTTGTGCGCAAAACAATTTTTACTATTTTATATAATAAAATATTTTATCATATAAAATAATGAAAAGCAATCTTACAAACTGCTTGACGAAAGATAGTTAAAATGTGATAATAAAATCGTACTGTAAAATCTATTTATAATTTTGGAGGAAACTTTTATGTCTGGAAAAGAACTGTTTCAAACCACTCTTCCTGTAGCCCCCTTAAAGATTGCACCCTTGGAGAGCTGCCGGGATCTGGCAGAAAAGGTGGATAAGCATCTGGTCAGCTTCCGCAAGGAGCGCACGGTAGGAGTGGCATCTGCCCTGCATTTTAACGGATATTTTGACGATTCTTATCTACTTCGGACAAGCTGTGTACGTTTTGGCACAGGAGAGGCAAAGGGAAAGATCGAGGAAAGTGTTCGCGGTGCAGATCTGTTTATTATGGTGGATGTGGGAAATTATAGTCTGACTTACACAGTATGCGGTTATGAAAATCATATGTCTCCCGATGATCATTATCAGGATCTCAAGCGTATTATTGCCGCCGCGGTCGCCGCCGCTCACCGTGTCACTGTTATTATGCCTTTTTTATATGAGAGTAGACAGGACAAGCGAACAGAAAGAGAATCCTTGGATTGTGCTCTTGCGTTAAAAGAGCTAGTCAATATGGGAGTCTCCAATATTATCACCTTTGATGCTCACGATCCAAGAGTCGTCAACTCTATCCCTCTTCATGGTTTCGATAATTTCACCCCACCCTATCAATTTATAAAATCCATCCTCAGCAAGGAATCCGATCTTATTATTGACAGTGATCATATTATGGTTATCAGTCCCGATGAAGGCGGTATGAACCGTGCAGTGTACTTTGCAAATGTTATAGGTGCTGATATGGGAATGTTCTATAAACGCAGAGATTATTCTGTCGTTGTAAATGGAAAAAATCCTATTGTCGAACATGAATTTCTCGGCAATAATGTTGAGGGCAAGGATGTTATTGTGGTAGATGACATGATAGCATCTGGTGAGAGTATTCTGGAAGTTGCCAAAGAACTGAAAGCAAGAAATGCCAATCGTATCTTTGTCTGCACAACATTTGGATTCTTCACAGAAGGACTTGAAACATTTGATGAATACTATGAAAAAGGATATATCAGCCTCGTTGTCACCACAAATCTGACTTACAGAAGCAGTGAGTTGCTCTCCCGGCCATATTATATTGAGGCAGATATGAGTCGTTTTCTTGCCATGATTATCGATTCTTTAAACCATGATATCAGTATAGGACATGTGATGGACCCTACTGATAAGATACGGACAATATTGACAGAATATAATAAAAAATAATGCACATGTCGCAGAATTAGACAAATCGAAATTAATTTACGGAGGTCTATTAATGAGCAATTTTTCTATTGATGAAATGCTGTCCATGCAGAAAGAATTACAAGAAAATTATAAAGAAAGATGGGAGACAATTTCTCCAGAAGCTGGCAAACATAAATTATTGTGGATGGTTGGAGAAATCGGGGAAGTCATTGATATTGTTAAGAAAAATGGAGATAGAAGATCTATTGAAGATCTAACATTAAGAGAACATCTTGTTGAAGAATTAGCTGACGTTCTTATGTATTATAATGAGATTTTGCTTTGCTATGGAATTAGTGAAGATGAACTGAAAGAAGCATATATTTCAAAGTTTGAAACAAATTTGAAACGCTGGTAATTTTTTATTTGTTGAGGGCTAGATGTTTTGAATGATAGAAAAAAGTAGAAGGTATCATTATATAAATCAATTATATTCATAGTGCGTAGTTATATGTATACTATCATGTACATGATAGTATTTAATAGGAAAATGGGAAGGAGGTCAATTCTATGTCTGATATTGAAACAGTCGTTACAACTACATCATCTGAATCTATCCGATGTACTTATCTAAGCTCCAAATTTATTCATATATTTGATCAATACGCTTCTGAAAAATTAAAAAAGGAACGGACCAAAGGACAATACTGGTATGTAGTATGCAGCATCTGCAATGAAGCCAAATGTGATTTTCTCGATATAACGCCCAAACAGGTGACAGAATATTTTTCTTATCTTATGCCCAACACTACTTTAAAGTCTACAAATTATAATTTATCTGTTCTGCGTGCCCTCTCCCGCTACTTGGATGAAAACGCCGATCGTTATCAACTAGAGCCAAAATTTCTCTCCCTTTTTTCTGAGATAAAGGTGGAATTTCCTGATATGGAATTTCGTGTGGAGGATTTGCCTTCTCTGAAGAATATTGATACCATTCTCTCCTATTACAAGCGTAATGGAGATATGGTTGGTTTTCTTGCATGTTCTCTGGTGCTGCGCACTGCTTTGACTACCAACGAAATGGTTCTGTTGGACAGAAAGATGTTTTTTCAGGATGCAAACGGCAACTATGGTGTTCGTTTTCCAATCAGTAACTATGCCTACCGATTTATAAAGATACCGGACGATGTCGCTGCATTGATTACACAATATACCAGCCAGCGCATAGATGATAATCCTTCTTTATTTTTAAATAAAAAAGGGAAAAAAATCAGCGCAAGGGCATTGCAAAACCGTCTGCATGAAGCATGTCTGGCATGCGAAATTCCTCCATTTACCTATAACGACTTGCGCACACTGAGCCAAGCCATATTAATCAAAGATGGAGCACCTCTGGATAAAGTAGCAGAACACACAAATATAAAAAAATTAGACTGGTTTTTCCGATATAATCGAGTGGTGAAAGAACTGGAAGACTCTGCGGTTGACTATGCACATATTAAGGTTTTGTGGTAAAAAATAGAAAAAAAAACATTGGCTTTTTATCAGAAAACTGATATATCAAACTATCGAATTTCCGTATATATACACACTTGCTGAACAGAAAAAGGCTCACCAAATTTTCCTGATCAGCAAGTGTAGGAATGACAGCTACTATAGCGACACAAGATTTTCTTATAACCTCCAATATCTCATACCACTTTTTTTAAGCTCTTCTATGTTATTCCTTCTCATCTATCCATGCACAGATGCATTTTCTTCTGTCTCACTATATTTTTAAGCAATTCTGTATCATTGCATGGATTATCTTCGCATAATGCTCCAACCTACTCTACCACCTCACGCAACCAACAGATCAAACACTCTCCACTCTCTCCTGCATAGAATTCCACACACTCCTCTGTTTCTTCCAGCCTGTCTTCCTTCTCCC
>CAJUOO010000051.1 GCA_910588535.1 uncultured Lachnospiraceae bacterium
GGTACTTAGCGAGGTTTTTTACGAGCTTAGTATCCGTTACGTTTTTCACTAAGCGGGAGCGGGGTGACGGAGGAAAATAGTGGACTGGCTATACGGACCTTTTCAGAAAATGATAAAAGAACACCCATCCTATAAAAAGTTATTAGAGAGTGTTGCATGTATATGATATCTTGTATAATTAAAGTTTATTGTGGCTGTCCCACGAAATAGATAGTAGCCACAGCATAGAGGTTTTGTTGTAATTTGACTGTACATGGATATGGTGATCAAATTATTCTAGATAATACTTGCACATTATGAATTTTTATGTTAGTATGTATTGCATTAGAGAAAGCGATGAAAGAGACTCCATCTGAGGAGTAACCGACAGGAATACAGTGTCACCGACTGAGAGCACTGTTTGGGGAAAGCAGAATGGGGAACACTCTGGAGCTGGCAGGTTGAAAGCAGGTTTTTGTACTGGCGTAGGCTTGTCCGTCTGTGCGCGTTAAGCATAATCGAGAGGAAGCGAGAGCTTCAAGGCGGGTGGTACCGCGGAATCGAGACTGATTTCGTCCCAGAATAGTGAGATATTCCGGGGCTTTTTTTATGCACAGGGGAGAGTGGGAAGTTAGCAGCGAAAGCTTTATGTAGCCCATACGGAGAGTAAGAGAAGTAACCTTTTCTACTCGATTGCACATAGAAGAGATAGGTTCACTGATCATAGGTGAATGGTGTGTAGACACGAGAACCAAGAAGAGGGGGATGTGGTGCATAAAAATCCTTCGGAAGAATAACTGGCAACAGGAGGGAGGATTAGATATGAAATTTATTACAGGTGATGAGAGAAAAAAGACAGTGGAACTTAGGGAGCTTATGGATCAGGCGATGGAGGGAAGGTCTGTGACAGTGAATGGCGCTGTGCACACAATTCGCGATATGGGAGAGGTAATTTTTGTGATTTTGCGAAAGAGTGCAGGGTTGGTGCAGTGCGTATGTGAAGCAGGTAGAATGGGGTCTGATATCAGAGCTTTGAAGGAGGAATCCACGGTGGAAGTGGATGGAATAGTGATGGGCGAGGAGAGGGCGCCACATGGTTTTGAGATTCATCTGTCGAAAATCCGAGTTCTGTCTGAGCCCTTTGAGGTCCTTCCGCTTGCAGTGAGTAAGTGGAAATTAAAGACTTCTTTGGAGACAAAGCTTTCTTTAAGACCGATCTCGCTTAGAAATGTTAGGGAGCGGGCAAAGTTTAAGCTTCAGGAGGGAATCGTCAGAGGATTTCGCGAGTTTCTGTCTATGCAGGGATTTACTGAGGTGAGGACGCCCAAGATCACAGCTAAGGGTGCAGAGGGTGGATCAAATATTTTTAGACTTGATTATTTTGGTAAAAAGGCAGTGCTTGCCCAGAGCCCGCAGTTTTATAAGCAGACAATGGTGGGAGTGTATGACAGAGTATTTGAGGTTGGACCGGTATTTCGTGCTGAGAAGCACAATACGGTCAGACATCTCAATGAATATACTGGTCTTGATCTTGAGATGGGATATATTGACGGCTTTGAGGATGTGATGGAGGTAGAGGCGGGATTTTTGCAGTATGCTAGTAAGCTTCTACAACAGGAATATAGAGAAGAATTGGAGCTTCTTGCTGTCACTCTTCCAAGGACAGACAGAATCCCGCAGGTTCGTTTTGATAAGGCCAAGGAACTTGTGGCGGAAAAATATAACAGAAGAATCAGGAACCCTTATGATCTGGAGCCGGAGGAAGAGATGCTGATAGGGCGCTATTTTAAGGAAGAATATGATGCAGATTTTGTTTTTGTCACACATTACCCTTCCAAGAAACGTCCATTTTATGCGATGGATGATCCAGAGGATAGCCGCTTTACGTTAAGCTTTGATCTGCTCTATAAGGGACTTGAAGTGACGACCGGAGGACAGAGAATCCATGAGTATCAGATGTTACTTGATAAAATAGCGACAAGAAATATGTCCACGGAGGGTATGGAGCCATATTTGATGATATTTAAGTATGGCATGCCACCACACGGAGGGCTGGGTATTGGACTAGAACGTCTGACAATGCAGCTATTAGGTGAGCAGAATGTGAGGGAGGCAGCACTTTTTCCCAGAGATCTTGGCAGGCTTGAGCCATAAGAACTATGTGTGCACGCGAAAGCGGGCAGATGGAAGCAGGTTGAAAAATTAGTGTGGAAGAAGCGAGAAGGAGGTGCCTCATGGCAGAGAAAATAACAGATGAGATAATAGAATATGTCGGGATTTTGGCAAAGCTTGAGATTTCTTTGGAGGAGAGAGAGCAGGCGAAACAGGATATGACAAGGATGCTTGATTATATGGATAAGTTAAATGAGTTAGAGACAGAGGGTGTGGAACCAATGTCACATGTATTTCCAGTTCATAATGTATTCCGTGAGGATATCGTTGCAGATGGAATGACAGAGGTTTTATCCAATGCTCCCGCAAAGAAGGATGGCTGTTTTATGGTTCCTAAGACAGTGGAGTAGGGAAGGGAGGAAGAGAGATGGAATTGATGCAGCTAACGGCCGTTGCACTTGGAAAAAAGCTGAGGGCAGGAGAGGTCAGTGTCAGGGAGGCAGTGGAGGCAGCTTTTGCACAGATAGAGAGTGTGGAAGATACGGTAGGCAGCTTTGTGACGACAGATAAGGATGCAGCACTGAGAAGAGCAGAACAGGTACAAAGCTTAATGGCGGAGGGAAAAATAATGGGGCCCCTTGCCGGTGTCCCCGTCGCTGTCAAGGACAATATCTGTACAAGGGATCTTCCCACAACCTGCAGCTCAAGGATCTTGGAAGGATTTGTGCCAACCTATAATGCAGAAGTGATTGACAGACTAATGCAGGCAGGGGCGGTGGTGATTGGAAAGACGAATATGGATGAGTTTGCCATGGGTAGCACGACGGAGACTTCTGCATACAAAATAACCAGAAATCCGTGGAATAATGTACATGTTCCGGGAGGTTCTTCCGGTGGTTCCTGTGCGGCGGTGGCAGCAGAAGAGTGCTCTTACGCACTTGGCTCTGACACAGGTGGTTCCATTCGGCAGCCAAGTTCCTTCTGTGGAGTGACAGGGTTGAAGCCCACATATGGAACAGTTTCCCGCTATGGGTTAATTGCCTATGGCTCTTCGCTTGACCAAATTGGACCAATTGCAAAGGATGTTACGGATTGTGCGGCAATTTTGGATGTTATCGCGTCACACGATCCAAAGGACAGCACTTCGGTGAGAAGAGAAAGCTATCATTTTACCGATGCTCTGGTGGATGATGTAAAGGGATTGCGCGTTGGGATACCAAGAGATTATTTTATAGATGGCCTTGATGATGAGGTGAAGTGTGCTGTGCTATATGTGGCGGAGGAGCTTAGAAAAAAGGGTGCAGTTGTGGAGGAATTTGATCTAAGTCTTGTCGAGTATGCTATTCCGGCGTATTATATTATTGCGTCGGCGGAGGCAAGTTCTAATCTGGCCCGATTTGATGGGGTAAAGTATGGCTATCGTGCCAAGGAATATGAAGGGCTGCACGATATGTATAAGAAATCACGTTCAGAAGGATTTGGGCAGGAGGTAAAAAGAAGAATTATGCTGGGCTCCTTTGTGCTTAGCTCTGGCTATTATAATGCCTATTATATTAAGGCACTAAAGACCAAGGCATTAATAAAACAGGCATTTGACAAGGCATTTGCTCATTATGATATTCTTCTTGCTCCCACAGCACCGACGACAGCGCCAAAGATAGGGAAGAGCTTAAGTGATCCGATAAAGATGTATCTGGGAGACATCTATACTATTTCTGCTAATCTTGCCGGTCTGCCGGGAATTAGTGTGCCGTGCGGGACAGACACAAAGGGGCTTCCAATCGGTGTACAGTTTCTTGGTGATTGTTTTCAGGAAAAGACAATTATTCGTGCAGCGTATGCTTTTGAGCAGATAAGAGGTTATCAGAGATGTCCGATATGTGAGAGGGGAGGGAGCAAGGATGAACAAACAATATGAGACGGTGATTGGTCTGGAAGTTCATGTGGAGCTTGCCACGAAGACAAAAATCTTCTGTGCATGTTCGACAGAATTTGGCGGGGCACCAAACACTCATACCTGTCCGGTCTGCACAGGTATGCCCGGCTCTTTGCCCGTGCTGAATAAGCAGGTGGTTGAGTATGCCATGGCAGTGGGGCTTGCGACAAATTGCGTGATGAACCAATATTGTAAATTTGACAGAAAGAATTATTTCTATCCCGACAATCCGCAGAATTATCAGATTTCACAGCTCTATCTGCCCATCTGCCACGACGGAGGGATCGAGATAGAGACAGCGGCGGGAAAGAAGTGGATTGGCATCCATGAGATTCATATGGAGGAGGATGCAGGAAAGCTGGTTCATGATGAGTGGGAGAACTGCTCTTTGGTAGATTATAATAGAAGTGGTGTACCTCTTATTGAGATTGTCTCTGAGCCCGATATGCGCACAGCAGATGAAGTAATAGCTTATCTGGATAAATTAAGACTGATTATCCAGTATCTTGGGGCTTCTGACTGCAAGCTTCAGGAAGGATCTATGAGGGCGGATGTGAATCTGTCTGTCAGGGAGATTGGCTCAAGGGAGCTTGGGGTCAGAACAGAGATGAAGAATCTAAATTCCTTTAAAGCGATTGCCAGAGCGATAGAGGGAGAGAAAGCACGCCAGATAGAGCTGATTGAGGAAGGAAAAGAAGTGGTTCAGGAGACAAGGCGCTGGGATGATAATAAGGAATATTCATATGCCATGCGCTCTAAGGAGGATGCGAAAGATTATCGTTATTTCCCTGAGCCAGATCTGGTGCCTGTTGTGATAAGTGATAAGTGGCTGGAGCGCGTGAGACAGAATCAGCCGGAGCTGCGAGATGAAAAGAGACTGCGCTACCAAAGAGAATATGACATACCGGAGTATGATATTAATCTTCTTACTTCCTCCAAAAAGCTGGCGGATATTTTTGAACATACCATAGCACTCTGTCACAAGCCCAAGGAGGTTTCCAACTGGCTGATGGTGGAGACGATGCGCCTGTTAAAGGAGGCGGATCTGGAGCCAGAAGATATTACATTCTCGCCCATCCATTTGTCAAAGCTTATCGACCTTGTGGATTCAGGGAGCATAAACCGCACTGTGGCGAAGGAGGTATTTGAACACATTTTCAAGGAGGATATCGATCCAGAGCGCTATGTGGAGGAGAATGGCTTGGCTGTCGTGAAGGATGAGGAGATTATATATCGTGCCATCGAGGAGGTACTAAGAGTGAATGAACAGTCTGTGAAGGATTATCACGCCGGCAAAACAAAGGCAATGGGATTCTTGGTTGGGCAGACAATGAAAGCATTAAAAGGGAAGGCAGATCCGGGAATGATAAATACAATTCTTCGAGAGGCACTGGAAAAATAAGGATAGTGAACGTTGAATCTATAGAATGATAAGAGATGTGGTTGATAGAGATAGGAGGGAATGGGACGATGAAACGTGTACTTACAATACAGGATATTTCCTGTATAGGAAGGTGTTCTCTTACGGTGGCACTTCCGGTGCTGTCTGTTATGGGGCTTGAGACGGCTGTTTTGCCAACAGCACTATTATCAACACACACAGCATTTGAGGGCGTCTATAAAAAAGATATGACGGAGAGCATCGATCCTATTTTTCATCATTGGAACTCACAGAAGATAAGTTTTGATTCCATAGCCTGCGGCTATCTTGGGTCCGTGGAACAGATGGACATAGTCAGACAATATTTTTCTCTATGGAAGGGAAAGGCATTGCTTCTCATTGATCCAGTAATGGGAGATCAGGGAAAGCTCTATGCTGGGTTTGATGAGAACTACAGGAGGAACATGCGGATATTCTGTCAGTCTGCGGATGTACTGCTGCCAAATCTCACGGAGATGGCATATCTTCTTGGTGTGGATTATAGGAGCCTTCCAAAAGACAGAGAAGGTTATGAACAGCTTGCCCGTGAGCTTTCGAGGATTAACAATGGAATTGTGGTGATTAAGGGGATATCTCTCACAAGAACAATGATCGCCGTGCTTGCTTATCATGCAAGGACAGGGGAGATAGTATTTTGTGAGAGAGAGAAGCTTGCTGTGGAGCCTTTTGGCACAGGGGATATTTTTGCGGCTGTCTGTCAGGGTGCATTGACAAAGGGAATGGAGCTTAAAAGGGCAGTGGAGCTTGCCATGGACTTTGTGCTAGAATGTATTAAGAGAACAATGGATGATCCAAAAAGGCGCTGGTATGGAGTGAACTTTGAGGAGGCGCTTCCGTTTTTGATCGCATCGGAGAATGATTCTGCATATTATATTTAGGAGAATGTAGAGACGAGGGATATAATGGCAATCAAGATCTATGTGGATCAGGGACATAATCCAGCCGGAAATGTAAATGCTGGAGCGACGGGGAATGGCTTGAACGAAGGAGAAATCACATATAATGTAGGCGCTTATCTGGCAGATATTTTGGATTCGGATGAGCGCTTTTTGGTACGGACTTCCAGAAATACGCCGACGGAGGTTCTGGGCACCAGTAATGCGAGCAGCCTTGCCACACGCGTGCGAGAGGCAAATGAGTGGCAGGCAGATTATTTTATCAGTATACATGCCAATGCCAGCACAAATCCAGCAGCAAATGGATCAGAGATGTATGTGTATCGAAGAAATACTCCAGCGGAAGTTCTCGCAGAATATATTTTAGACGCGATGGTCACACTTGTGGGGACAAGAGACAACGGAGTGCGCACAAATCCGTCCTTGTATGTGCTGCGAAGAACGCAGATGCCTGCCGTGCTTGTGGAGCTTGCTTATATTACCAATGCTTCCGATGCCGCAAAGCTGCGGGATGAGCAATATGTATTTGCCTATTCTATCTATGTCGGTCTGCTGCGCTATCTAGGGCTGGAGTCTTGACGGAGAAATAGAATTTTGTTATAGTAGGATAAGAAATATTAGCTGTAGCTGATAAAGGACAGAAGAACTGTCAGATAGTAAAGGTTAGATCTGTTAAACAGGAAAAGGAGGTGCCGGAATACTGGCGCCTCTTTGGAGTTGCAAAAAGCAAAAGGAGGAATTATATGAAAACAGATACGAAAAAACTGGTGCTGTCCGGCGTATTTCTTGCCCTTGGATTGGTGCTTCCATTTTTGACTATGCAGATTCCCAGCATAGGAAATATGCTTCTGCCCATGCATATCCCTGTGTTGTTGTGCGGCTTTGTGTGTGGTGCTCCATATGGTTGTCTGGTCGGATTTTTTACCCCACTTGTGCGAAGCATGCTGTTTGGCATGCCAAAGCTGTTCCCGATGGCGGCAGGAATGGCATTTGAACTTGCGGCATATGGTCTTTTTGCGGGGCTTTTCTATAAGTTTTTTCGCAAGAATCAGGAGATGCTTCGCATGTATGCGTCATTGATTTTGGCCATGCTTGGCGGGCGTATGGTTTGGGCGGTGGCGGCAAAGCTGTTTTACACTATGGCAGGCATGAATTTCACAGTTCAGATATTTGTCGCGAGCGCATTTCTCAATGCAGTTCCCGGTATTATAATACAGCTTGTCTTAATTCCAGCAGTGGTTTATGCACTTAAGAAGGCAGGTGTAAGGTGGAACGAATATGAATTTTGCCGCTAAGCTTTCTATGTTCAAAATTGGTGCGAAAATGAGGATGAAAAGATGAAGAATGATTCAGATGCATTGAACGAGATTTGCGGACGAATAGAGACGGGGATTAGGGAGAAGAAGAGACCATATCTAATCGCGATTGACGGAAGAAGTGGCAGTGGTAAGTCAACGCTTGCACAAGAATTATCAAAGAGATATGGTGCAGGTCTTTATCATATGGATGATTTTTTTTTGCAGCCCTTCCAGAGAACAAAGCAGCGGCTTGGTGAGATTGGGGGCAATGTAGATTATGAGCGCTTTTACAAAGAAGTACTTCTTCCACTGTCAGAAGACAGGGCATTTACATATGGAATATTTGATTGTGGACAACAGCGTATTGTGGAATACAGAGACTCTGTAAATGTGTCTCTTCATATTATAGAAGGTTCCTACAGTGAACATCCATATTTTGGGTCTCCCTATGATCTGACCATCTGTCTGGATATTGATGCAGAGAAGCAAGAGGAGCGCATACGAAAGCGAAATGGAGAGGAAATGCTGAAGCGTTTCACGGAGGAATGGATTCCTAAAGAAAATGCATATCTGGATAAATTTCATATAATGGAGCGATGTGATATCTGCATAAAGATGTAGTGAGATAACATGCTATAAAGTCTAACCCTTTCGTATATTATAGGAATTTGCTTCGCAATTTTTAAGAAATCCTATTAAGAGATTTAAAAATTTTTCTGTAAAATGGGTATAATGAATCAGAGCAGGGAGGAAACAGAAAATGGAAGAGGGAATACGACTGCGGAAGGTATTTACCGCGCTGGCGTTACTTTTATGCAGTATTGTGATTATTGTGATGATCAAGGGATGGTTTGACGGATGCTACGCTTCACCGGAGGCATTTGTGCAATATATAGCCAGCTATGGGATAATGGGGCCAGTCGTTCTGACATTAATTCAGATGTTTCAGGTGGTGGTCCCAGTAGTTCCCGGTATGGTGGGATGTGCGGCGGGAGCGATCTTGTATGGAAGCATTGGAGGATTTCTGTGTAATTATATCGGGATCAGCGCTGGCTCTATCCTTGCTTATTGGCTGGCAAAGAAATATGGTGCTGAATTTGTCAAAAAGGTGACAGGGGAGAAGGCATATAATAAATATACAAGTTGGATTCAAAAACAAAAATCATATACATGGATCTTCGCGTTAATGATACTTCTCCCTCTGGCACCAGATGATTTCTTTTGTTACTTCACTGGACTGACACAGATGTCTCCAAAAAAATTCACACTGATAATATTAAGCATGAAACCATGGCTGATTATGGTTTACAGTCTGGTGTTTGCAGGTATCTTTTGACTTCTTCAATAACTAAGCGGATGGATTCGGACAGAGGCATGTCCTGACAGCCGACAATATGGTGTTTACAGCGGCTGACAGGCAGAAGAATCTTGTAGGCACGGCTTTGCCCTACAGCAACTGCCATGGCAGGTGTGATCTCACCTAGCAGGGAATCGGCGAGAACAATCCCCATAGGGCCGATGATAATATCTGCATCTCTTGTGTTGACTAGAACGGGGTTCTCACCGGTTGCGCCAAAGTCAGCGCCTGCCTTGAGCATGGAGGCGGTGGCAACACTGTTTGTTCCAAGAGCATAGATGGTATGTTCGGCGCATGCTGCCTTTAACTGTTCCACCACGGCGCTGCCCATTCTACCTCCCTGTCCGTCAATCACTACAAGCTTCATATTCTAATTCCTCCATATATTTGTGTTCATGGATCAATGTCGCGATATAATCTTCCACTTCCGTCTTTTCTATATCTAGCACGATGGCAAGCTCACCGTAGAGCTGATCCTGTGCATATTGTAGATATCTCTGATCCATCGCTGTCGCATTTTTCCCCGCCTCCATGCGCTGGATGCGCTTTTTATAAAGTGTCTTGATAATGCGAACCGCTTCACGGCAGTCGCAGGTGAGGAGCGCCTGTTGAAAAAGCTGTTCCCGTTCCTTCTCGTTTGGTATTTTCATTGCCTCAATGGACGGAATTTCCTGAATAAGCTGCAAGGCCTCTTCCCTTGAAAGAATACTGCGCATGGCAACCTTGGAATTTTCCACGGGTGTATAGATGGTTCCGCTTGAGCTGCTGACAGGTGACAGTGTATAATAGAGCCGACACTTGTCCACACCGGGGACATTAATGCTTCCGATGGCATCTACCTTGCACACGCCCTTCGTTCCATAGACGATATAGCTTCCTGCTTTGAACATACTGACCCCACTTTCTGTGAAAAACCCTCAGTACAAGATGTAACTGGGGTTATTATTTTATGCGCCTATTTCTATTGTACCATTTTTGTAGTATAAATGTCAGTATTTTTGTTAATAAAATATAAAATTTGTGATAATTACTATAATAGAAGAAAAAAATTTGGTAATTATGCCTATGACTGGCGGTGTAATCTGGCAAGATTCTCATTTTCCTTGCTATAGTGGATCAAGACATCTGGATTACATTCTGCTATACAGAGGATCACAGCATCTACATCTTCCTTGGGTTGCATGGAGGCGATGAGAGAGAGCTTCTTTTTTGCAAATACACGCAGCGTGTAGGTAATGCGCGTTTTCTTAAATCGAAAGTGGTGAAAGCTGCTGTGCTTATATGCCCACACAATCTTGTCCAGCGGCAGGATACATAGTTGAAGAGTGGAGGAGGCGATCAGATAATGCTCTGTTATGGTAAATATACCAGTTTTTAATACAGGTTCCAAGCAGAGCTCATGCTCTATCTGTGCAAGTTGTTCCTTCACTGAACCAAAGCGTCTTAAGTGGGAGCATGCGGGGTGCAGGATTGGATAGATAATATAGGACAGCACATTTAACAATACGAGAAGAGAGATTACAAATATTGTCATAATAATAGAGAGAAATAACATATTTTTCAACAGCATATAATCTACAGAGTTGACAATAATGCGGGAAGAGACGGAGGACAATCCCTGAGGAGTCCATTTTAGATCGGAAGACATCTTTGTGATAAGTTCACTGAGAAGCTTACCACCGCTTTGCAGCCTTGCGCGGACCGTGATGTCCGTCAAGGTGTCGGGACGCCCGCTGCACTGAGAGTTTGTCAGAAGGAAATAGAAACAGGTACCGTTTTGCAGGGTATAGTAATAAGCTCCCTTAATCCGTCCATTTTCCACATAATCATAGCCGGAGTAGTGAAGTGTATCAGCTGTTAATTCCACACAGGAAATTTCATTCTGATATAATTCTATAATATTAGTCGGATCGGATATCTTGACAGGCCACACAAAATCAAAAAATGGCACGCTATAAAAAATATAGCAGGTAATGCCTAACATAAGGATAGCATAGGATAGGCGCTTAAAGCTGATAATACGAATTTTTCGAAAGATCTGTGTCATGAGGGTTATATCCTTTCTGAGAAGAAATCTATTTCCTACTCGATTATAAGGGATAGAGAGGAAATAATCAACCTTGCATTTCCACAAAAAAATTGCTATAGTAGTAGCAGTGCAGGTGGAAGGGATGATAGCCTGTATAGTATAAGAGAGTGGTGGGATTATGGAGGCGTACAAAAGCTTTGCCCGTGTCTATGATATGTTTATGGACAATACACCGTATCAGGAATGGTGTGCTTACTTGGTTTCTCTATTAAGAGAATATGGGATATCAGATGGAATCCTTCTGGATCTGGGCTGTGGTACGGGGAGCATGACAGAGCTTCTTTCTGAGTGTGGCTTTGATATGATTGGCGTGGATGGCTCGGAGGATATGCTTGAGATCGCGGTGGAGAAAAGAGATGAGTCTGGTTCGCATATCTTGTATCTTATGCAAGATATGCGGGAATTAGAGCTGTATGGAACCGTGCGTGCCGTGGTCAGTGTCTGTGACTGCATCAATTATATTCTTGAGAAAGAAGAGCTTGTTCGTGTGTTTTCTCTGGTGAATAATTATCTGGATCCAGATGGAATTTTTATCTTTGATTGCAATACAGAGTATAAATATAAAACCTTGCTCGCCGATCGAGTGATAGCAGAAAACAGGGAAGATGGAAGTTTTATCTGGGAGAACGACTATGATGAGGAGGAGCGGATCAATGAATATGATCTGACCTTGTTTATAAAAGAGGGGAGACAGTACAGCAAATATGAAGAGATACATTATCAGCGCTGTTATACTGTGGGGGAGATAACGGCAGCTTTGCAGAAGGCGGGGCTTGAGCTGCTGCGAGTGTATGACGCATTTACAAGAGAAGAACCTCGTGAAGACAGTGAGAGAATCTGCTTTGTGGCAAGGGAGAGGGGAAAGCAGAAGGACAGAAAGGGAGAATACTTATGACAGAGAGGAAGGATTATATTGTCCGTGCCACGGCAGCGGACAATCAGATACGTGCCTTTGCCATTCAGTCAGCCAATCTGGTGGAGGATGCGAGGCAGAGGCATGAGACAAGCCCAGTTGCCACAGCAGCGCTTGGACGACTGTTAAGCGGCGCGGCGATGATGGGAAGTATGATGAAGGGAGAGAAGGATCTTCTCACCATACAGATGAAGGGAGATGGGCCGATCAACGGTGTGATGGTCACAGCAGACTCTCACGGAAATGTCAAGGGATATGTCGGAAATCCCAATGTGCTGATTCCGCCAAACTATGCAGGAAAGCTTGATGTGGGTGCCGCCATCGGTTACGGTATGCTGATGGTGAGCAAGGATATGGGCCTCAAGGAACCCTATCACACGCAGCTTCCGCTTGCAACCAGTGAGGTGGCGGAGGATCTGACATACTATTTTGCAAAGTCAGAGCAGGTTCCCTCGGCTGTGGCGCTCGGCGTATTAATGTCAAAGGATAATACGGTGAAGCAGGCAGGCGGGTTTATTGTCCAGCTTATGCCATTTGCAGAGGAGCGTGTGATCGATGCGCTGGAGCGCAAAATAGAGAAAATAACCTCTGTAACAGCAATGCTTGATGAAGGCTGTGCGCCGGAACAGCTTCTTGAGCGTGTGATAGGAGAATTTGGTATACAAGTGATTGATACGATGCCTGCACAGTTCGCCTGCAATTGTTCCAAGGAGAGGATACTGCGCTCTCTTGCAACCATCAGCAAGAAGGATCTGAAGGAAATGATTGATGATGGGGAGCCGATCGAGGTGACATGTCATTTCTGCAATAGCCATTATAGCTGCACACCAGAAGAGTTAAAAAGCTTGTTGTAAACTATTTTTTCAGTCGGGAGAGCATAAGGAAGATATAAAGCAGAACTGGCAGCACCAAAGAGCAGAATAAAAGAAAGCGAAAAATGCTCTTTTCGGCGGAATGGTCAAAAATGGCAGCTAATAAAGTTGCTAAATACAGGCATATTAAAAATATTACAGAGACAATAGCTAATACACGTACAGAATCTTTTTTTTCAGTAGAGCGTTCGTTCATATTCGGCTCCTTTCTGTCGGAAGGACGATAATGTGTTATTGTTACTTTTATTATAATACACTGAATCGGGATATGCAAGGTGAACTTACGCTTGCCAAAATAGTAAAAAGACATTATAATAAGAATCGAAAAAAGCCTGCCACCTGTAAAAACAAGTGACAAGCTTTTATAAAAGGGGAGGATAAGTATTTTCTTTCTCTTTAGCGGCCCGCTGCTTCGTGGGCATCGCCCCTATTGTGTCTCTGGCTGGAGGGGGAATCCATGGAGACGGGGAGATGATTGGGAAACAGCTCCGGGCTTATCTTTAGTATAAACCAAAATCAAAGCTTTATACATGGCAGAACAAATTTATAATGAAAAGAGGGCATTGGTTATGACATTGTTAGAAACTTGGAGAAATCAGGCATATTCTGAGGAGATGAGTGAGAAGGAGGGCACTGCCTTCTGGGAGCATTATTTTCTGATAGAGAAGGGAATCTATGAGAAGATTCTATCTGAGCCTGAAGTGACAGTGAAGGGTACAGTAAAAGAGCTCGCTGAGCGTTTTGGCTGCGAGTTAAATATTATGGTGGGTTTTTTGGATGGTATTAATGACAGCTTGAAAGAGCCAAATCCAATTGAGGAGATGGATGAGAATACAAGTGTGAATCTTGGCTATGATAAAGAAAAGTTATATTATAATATGGTGGAGGCAAAGGCGAGCTGGCTGTATGAGCTGCCTATGTGGGACAACCTTTTAAGTGCGGAGAGAAGAAAGGAATTATATAAGGAGCAGAAATCTTCTTCGACTATTGTAAAGGAAAAAAAGGTTTATCCAAATGATCCATGTCCGTGCGGAAGTGGCAAGAAGTATAAGAAGTGCTGTGGAAAAAACGCATAGTGGATGACGGTATATTATGACTTCTTGTAAATTTTATACTTTATTTCCTGTTAAGAATTTGTTGTATCATTTTCGGGAAAGATCCGCCCGGCGAACTGCCTGTGGTCCTCCGTCACCCCGCTTGCGCTTAGTGAAAAACGCAGCGGACGCTAAGCTCGAAACTACCTCGCTAACCGCCAGCGTTTTTCAATAGGTTCCTTGAGGACCACAGGCGGTTCGCCGGGCTATTTTTGTCAGTTAGTCAATAAGGCTATTGCAATCCCATTGGCTTTAGATGGTGGGTGGTTCACAATAGTATACTTGTAGTATAATTATAGTGACAGAGCTATAATTGTGTGTTATAATATAAAGCATATTTTATAAGAAAGCAGGAAATAGTAGTATGAAAACCCTTATAAGCATATTAAGTAATAGTTGGAGTAACGAAGCGCTGCAAGAAAAAGCAGAGCTTAATTTTGATATGCATATATGGGGAATCGGAGGCGCATAACATAGTGCAAAGCTGGATAAATGGCATAGTATAGTGTAAAAGCTTATCTGATTTTTTAGATAAGCTTTTTTTGTGTAGTTTTATACAATAGAAATATACCACTAAGGCGACAATGCACGGGACGCGCAGCGAGTGGTGGAAGTATCTACCCTGTTCGATTAGAGTTTCTATGCTGAGGGATTTATATAAATGATATTGTATGAGTGCCGAGATACATAGATGGGAAGATGCCTGCTTTTTGGAAAATAGACACATAAGTTTCAATAGTTAGTCAAAGAAAGGAGAGGGAGATGTTAGAGATTAAGGGAAAGATGAATACGGCTGTCTGTTATGCGAAGGTCGTTGAGGAAGAAGCGATTGAACAGATTCGAAGGATGTGTGATTATGAATTTACAGAGGGAAGTCAAATTAGAATTATGCCAGATGTCCATGCTGGAAAAGGCTGCACCATCGGGACGACTATGACAGTGAAGGACAAGGCAGTTCCCAATATTGTCGGTGTAGATATTGGATGTGGCATGTACACGGTGAATCTTGGCAAGGGGGAGATTGATTTTGAGCGCCTTGATGAGGTGGCACATTATATTCCTTCTGGCATGATGGTATGGGAGGGAAGACAGGAAAGATTTGATTTGGCCAGCCTTCGCTGTTACCGAAGCTTAAGAGATACCAAGCGGCTTGAGAGAAGTCTTGGCACATTAGGCGGTGGAAATCATTTTATTGAGGTGGATCAGGCGCAGGATGGAACAAAATATCTCGTGATTCATTCAGGAAGCCGAAATCTGGGGAAGCAGGTAGCGGAGCTTTACCAGCAACTCGCGGTGGATCTAAATAAAGGGAAGGAGACTTACTTTATAGAGAGAGATGCTATTATTAAAGAATATAAGGCGGCTGGGCGGAGAAAAGAGATTCAGGCTGCACTTGAGAAAATCACGTGGCTAAAGAGAGAGACGACAATACCAGAGGATCTATGTTATTTGTATGGCAGCTATCTGGAGGATTATCTTTTTGATGTGGAAATTTGTCAAAGCTTTGCAAGAAGAAATCGTGAGAAGATGGCGGAGATTATTCTGGAAAAGACAGGGATGACTGGAAGTAATGCATTTCACACCATTCATAATTATATTGATACCAAAGAGATGATTTTAAGAAAAGGAGCGATTGCCGCTCATAAGGGAGAGAAGGTTTTGATTCCGATTAATATGAGGGACGGGAGTGTGCTCGCTGTCGGAAAAGGTAATCCAGAGTGGAATTATTCTGCCCCACATGGAGCTGGAAGAATTATGTCAAGAAAAAAGGCGAAGGAGGAATTGAATCTGGAGGAATATAGAAAGACGATGGCGGGGATATACACAACCTCTGTAAAGGAAGAGACATTGGATGAGGCACCGATGGCATATAAAGCGCTGGCGGACATTATCGATGTGATTGAAGATGCCGTTACCATTTTGGATGTGATGAAGCCAATTTATAATTTTAAGGCAGGGTGAAGTGCGTAAGATAATATCAGTTTATATGATTGTTTATAATCTAATTTCTTGTGATTTTATATTGATGTGCGATTAACATGGTGTTGTATCATTTTTTGAGAAGATCCGTCCGGCGAACTGCCTGTGGTCCTCAAGGAGCCTATTGAAGAACGCCGGCGCTTAGCGAGGTAATTTGGAGCTTAGCGTCCGTTGCGTTTTTCACTAAGCGCAAGCAGGGTGACGGAGGACCACAGGCAGTTCGCTGGGCGGAATTTTCCAGAAAATGATACAGCAAATTTATAACAGCAGATAAACATAACATTTACAAGAAGTTATGTTTTTTACAATTTATTATCTGATGTTTTATCAGTTTAATTCACCGCATTAAGGGAAAATTCTGTTGTTACTAGATCTTCATAAGGGACAGGGGAATCCAATTCTCCAGCTTGAATTAAAATATCCTGAAGGAGGTTGAAGCTGGTTTCAGAGAATACTGTGTCTGTCTTCCATGTATCTTGTTCCAGATAACGCTCGACTATGGTGACAAGATTGATGGTTTCTGTCTCTGGGAACTGAGGTGCGATGGTGGCTGCGATTTCCTCAGCAGAGTGAGTGTTGACATAATTAATACCTTTTTGAATGGCATTGGTAAAGCTTTGAATAACAGCAGAGTTCTCTTTTAGATAGCTCTTTTTTACGCAGTAGGCTGTGTATGGTACATAGCCACTGTCAACTCCCAAGGAAGCGACAACATGACCTTTTCCCTCTAGTTCCAGTGCTGTGGCAAACGGCTCAAATTCAACGGTGTATTCTCCCTGACCACCAGAAAATGCTCCTGCCGTCAGACCGAAATTAATATTCTGAACAATATTTAGATCGGTGGCAGGATCTATATTATTTTGCTTTAATATATACTCAAAAACCATTTCTGGCATACCGCCAGCTCTGCCGCCAAGTACTTCATGCCCTTTCAGATCACTCCACTGAAAATCTGGCTGCTCTTCTCTTGCTACCAAGAAATTTCCAGCGCGCTGTGTTAGCTGTGCAAAATTGACAGCATAATCCTGTGCGCCCTCCGCGTACACATAGATGGAAGCTTCTGAGCCCATAAAGCCAATATCGGCATCTCCAGAGATCAGAGCCGTCATTACATTATCCGCACCAGCACCATTTACCAAGGTTAGCGAGATACCTTCCTCCTCAAAATATCCGAGCTCAATCGCCGCGTATTGTGGGGCATAGAAAATGGAGTGAGCTACTTCATTGAGAGTAAGTTCGGTTAAGCCTTCTTCTTTTTGTTGGCAGCCAGTTAGGGATAGGGCAGCCGTCAGGCCGATAGCTGGAAGAAGAAGTAATTTGTTGGAAAGCACTTTTTCTAAAAATTTCATAATCTCCTCATTTCTGCGCTGTTAAAAGGGACGGCACTCACAGCGCAACCGTGCCGTCAGTGTAAGTGGATAGTTGCTACAGATCTAAGATATGAAAAAGGAGGAAAATGTTGACAGGATATGATATAATTGATAGATATAAGAGAACGATAGTATGAGAAAGACGAAGCGAAAAGATAGCGCAGAAATGAGGAGAACAATGGAGTATATTTTGGATTTGCACACACATACCATTGCCAGCGGACATGCCTACAGCACGATTAAGGAGATGGCTCAGGCTGCATCCCAAAAGGGGATAGAGCTTCTTGGCATAACAGATCATTCTATGACAATGCCGGGGACATGTCATTTCTTTTATTTTCAAAATCTGAGGGTAGTGCCAAAAAAGCAGTATGGAGTGGAGCTGATGTTTGGCAGTGAACTGAATATTATAGATTATAATGGCAAGGTTGATATGGAAGAGTTTGTATTGCGTTCTTTAGATTATGCAGTGGCAAGTTTTCATGTACCATGTATCCGTCCGGGAAGTGTGGCAGAGAATACAAGAGCAGCGAGAAAAGTGATGGAAAATCCATATGTTCTGATATTGGGGCATCCCGATGACGGGAGATTTCCTCTGGATTATGAGGAGATTGTCAGGGGAGCCAAGGAAACAGGCACGATAATAGAACTTAACAACAGTTCTCTCTATCCAAATGGTTATCGGCAGGGAGCCTACGAAAATGATAGGAAGCTTCTTGGACTTTGCATAAAGCATGAGGTGCCGATAGTGGTTGATAGTGATGCACATGTGGATGTGGATGTTGGCAGCCATCAATATGCACAGAAACTTTTGGATGAGATTTCGTTTCCAGAGGAGCTAATTCTTAATGATCGCCCTGAATTAGTAAAAAATTTTATTTTGAAGAAAAGAGCTGGACTTTAAAACTTTAGTATGTTAAAATACTCTGAGAAATACAGTTTGGAGGAAGTAACGTGAGTAAGAAAATTAGAACGGAAGAGGTAGATCGCCTATTTGAAGCGATTTTATGTCTTGAAGATTCGGAGGAGTGTTATTCTTTTTTCGAGGATATCTGTACCGTAAATGAGCTTTTGTCCATGGCACAGCGGCTTGAGGTGGCGCGGATGTTGAGAAATCATAATACTTATCTGGAAATTGCGGAAAAGACAGGGGCATCGACAGCGACAATCAGCAGAGTAAACCGTTCCTTAAATTATGGAAGTGACGGATATGATATGATATTTGGCAGAGTAGGGCAGAAAAAGTGACTGGAAAAACCGGTCACTTTTTCTTTGAGGTGTGAGCGTTCTTTTCTTTTTTCTCGTTAAGCTCATCTATCATTTTTTCAATCATCTGTTTTTTCACATAGACGTCAAGAGCAAGCATGGAGATAAAGGAGAAGATGCAGAGAAATTCTCGGTCCTCATCCTCTTCTTCTGAGAACATCTGATTTGCTTTTTGAAATTTTCGGTAGACGTCTTTCTCCAAGGATAGTATCTGTGTTTCTTCTAGATGAAAAACCTCCTTGTAAATGTCTTCAAGAGTTAATCCATCAGAGTTGGTGAAGTATTTGCTGGTCAGTGGTGATAGCAAAGTCTGAATATCATTGATGGATAGGATATTTTTTAAATAGTAGATAAAGATCAACACAAGAATATGTTCCTTGGAGTACTTTTTCTTGAGGGGCGGGGGAAGCAGGTCATTCTTGGCATAATTGTTGATCATGGTTTTAGTCAAAATTTTGTCAGAGTCATAGCGCTTGGATTCCTTTAAGCTGGAATCCATAAAGGTAGTGACCTGATCCATATATAGATCAATATCTGGTATATTTTCTGGTCTGATATAATTTAGCTTTTCAATAATGGAAGCAATCAGTTCTTTGTTTGTCATGGTTATCCCTCTTTTTTGTGTAGAAATTGAATGGGTGATTGGCGGTTTATGTTCCTTCTACATTATATAGTATTCAAAACCATATAGCAAGAGTTTTGTTTCGTTTTGGTATTCCGCCTCTCCCTTGGGCACTGTAAGCTGGATGTCCTGTTGCTTGCAGCGAGGGTTTTTGACTATTGGCAGAGTATTGTATACAGCAGAAAATTCAAGGATGCATAATAGAAAAATATGGCATTATTACTAAAGAATGGACAAAAATTTTTTCATATTATACAAAATGTATAAACTGTCCGTTGACGCAATATAGGGAATATGTTAGTATCGGAATTGTTAAAATATGTTTTTTAGTATTTTGAAGGAGGGTTTTATGAACAGAAAAGCAAAAAGGATTTTGTCATGGCTGCTCACAGTGGCTATGATCCTTGGAGGGCTTTCTTTTCAGTCACCGGGGTGGGTGCTGATGGCGAAAGCCGACAGGGAGGCAGAAAGTATGCAGATGGATAGTCCTACTGCGCCGATAAGCAGAGCGGTGAGTGGAGCGGAAGCTGCGGTTGTAATGGAGAAGGCAACCACGGAGGACGATGGCTGGACTGTGACATGGGGAGAAGAGGATGTAGCAGATCCGGTACCTAATGGAACTACATATGGCAATTATACGGTATCCAGTGTAAAATCGAAGGTTTCATCAAATTCTAAAGAACTTAATGGTAAGAAGTTTACACATCGCTTTCAGTTTAATGGCAAGGATAAGGATATCAGCATTTTCTTTGAGGCGCCAACTAAGGGGACTTTGACAGTATATGGAATAACAGGAAGCAGTAGTGCTTTGGATAGATGCTTGACCTTGGAAGGAGACAATGGTTATAAGGAAACAACACCAGCGTTTCCCAATGTATTAACAGAATATACATTTACCTTTGAAGAGGGAGGAACATATTATTTATATTCAACTGTTGGAGCAGTGAATATATATTATCTTTCTTATGAGATGGGATTAGATGGCACAGCTCCTGTAATTAAGGAGTCTTCTGTAAAGGCAGAGCTTCCGGCAGATGGTTCTTCAATGGCTGAAATTAGCTGGGCGATTGAGACAGAGGCTGTAGGAAATGCAAAGGTTCAGGTAGAATATAGAATTGGCTCCGGTGATTGGCAGATAGCGGATGTGTTGGATGGCAGTGCCACAAGCTATAGTCATGATATTTTATCAGTAGAATCAGGACAGCTTCAATATCGTATTACAGGATTGGGGCAGGTGAATAGTACACCTGTTGAATCAAATACAATTGAATGGGAGCAGCCTAGAAAAGAATGGGTGACAGTGGATGCTCCTACAATGACAGCAGCACAGGGAACAGAGAAGGATATTGATAAGATTGTAGCTACTTGGAATATGGAGATGGGCCGGAACGGTGCTGATCAAATTACTATAGTTTTGAAGGATAAAGAGGGCAAAGTGTTAGATACAAAGGAACTTAGCTCTATTGATGTAGAAGATGCAGGTACAGGAGAAGTTCTTTTTGTACCTGAGACAAGTGGAGACTATAGTATTGTTATAACAGCAGAAAGAAAGGGAGAGAATGAAAAAAAGACAGGCGAGACGACAGTAAGCTATAGTCTTCCACTGGCTACTCCATCTATGTCTGTAAGCTGTAAGGGAAAGGGAATCGCCGAGGTATCATGGAAGGCAGTTCCAGAGGCAGATACATATGAAGTATTTGTCAAGGCTTTTGATGCAGACGACAGTACATATGTTTCTGCTGGAGAGACAACAGAGATTAGCAAGCAGATAACTGGTCTGACAGATGGGGAGAAATATACCTTTAAGGTAACAGCAAACAGGGTTTCTACAGGTGATGTGACAGAAGCGACTGTGGATAAATATATGACAGGGCTTGATGAGAAGGAATTTCATTCTGCCCCAGTTGGTTCTGGTGCCAAGGGAACGGCTGTCGGTGATTTTTATGAGAAAGATGGCAAGGTGACGATCAAAGCGACAGGTGGAAAGATCGCTGACTCTGAGGATGGTTTTGTTTTCTACTACACAGAGCTGGGTGCAGATGATAACTTTACCTTGGACGCAACATTTACAATTACAGCGGTAAATACTGGTGGAACAATGAGTAATCAGACGGGCTTTGGATTGATTGCCATTGATACTATCGCCGGAGCTGGGAATGGAAATGGACGTTACTTTAATTCATCTGGCGCGATGACAGCGAAATTTAGAAAGATGAATCCAGAGACAGGTTCTGCGTCAAGCTTTGATAATTTGTCAGGACTGCGCTCTGTGGCAGGTTATACAAATCCAGACGCCAATGTAGGAGAAAGTACACGTGTCTTGCACAATACAGATACTGCTTTTGAATATCCAGATTCTAATAGTGCAACACATACCTATGAAGTAGGAGATACATATCATTTTATATTAAGACGATCCAACACGGGTTATCATGGTTCTTTGGTAAAAGAAGATGGAACAGTAATTGAGAAGATTTTCTATTATCCTGAGGGAGAGACTTATACTGATCCGCTATTGGTTCAGGATGCAGAGCATATTTATGTGGGTTTGATGGCAAGCCGTTATATTGAGGTAGAGGTAAGCAATATGAGCCTTACCACAATTAAGCCGGAGGATGATGAGGATCGTGTTATGCCTCCTGTCACCTATACAGTGCCCAATATTGCTATCTATTCTACGACGACAATCGGAACAGCAGAGTATCCATTTGAATATCGCGCAAATATTGGTGGTACATTGGTTGTGACAGATGGCAGTGGAAAAGAGCTGATTAATAAAGAGATTCAGGCAGAGGAGTATGTGGAGGAGATATTTACTTTAACAAAAGGAAAGAATACCTTTACTTGTACTTTAACGCCTAGTGAGGAGGAGAAGCTAGAGTCCTTTGATCCAATTGTAAAGGATCTTACTGTGAGCTATGAGTCTTATGGAAAGGCAAATGAGACAATTATTGTCACTCCAGATGGCAAATCATCTGGAACGGGATCAGAGAGCAAGCCGCTGGATATTTATACAGCTTTTAAATATGTACAGCCGGGACAGACGATTTTATTGAAGAATGGTACCTACAAGCTGACGGAAGGTTTGAATGTAAAGCGTGGGCATGATGGCACAAGTGCTGGCAGAATTACGGTGGTGGCAGAGACACCGGGAGAAGTTATTTTGGATCTGTCAAATTCATCAGGTGGTATTTCCATCGGTGCTGACTATTGGCATCTCTACGGACTTAATATTTGCAATGCACCATTTGGTGTAAAGGTTGTGTATATTCAAGGAAATCACAATATTGTAGAGCTGTGTAAGATGTATGATAATGGCGACAGTGGTCTTCAGATCAGTGGTTCTTCTCAGGAGCCTAATACAAAGTGGCCATCTTATAATATAATAAAGAATTGTGACGCTTATGATAATGCAGACTATAAAGCAAACGATGCAGATGGTTTTGCTGCAAAGCTTACAAGTGGCGTAGGTAATATATTTGAGGGTTGTATCTCTCATCATAATATTGATGATGGCTGGGATCTGTACGCGAAATCTACAACAGGTTCTATCGGTGATGTAATTATCAGAAATTGTGTCACTTATGCAAATGGTTTTCTGTCTGAAAATGCTAGATTGAAAGGACAGCTTCTTGGCAAGGACGAAGGAGAAGGAAATGGCTTTAAGCTTGGCGGCGAGAGTATGCCGGGAAGACATTTATTGATAAACAGCATTTCCTTTGGAAATGGTGCAAAGGGTGTCACCAGCAACAGTGGACCTGATTGTCGAGTACAATATGTAACATCTTATGGAAATGCAACCTTTGGTGGTGCCGAGAGTATTTCCTTATATACAAATACAGCTTCTTCAACCAATTATGAGGCAGATGGAATTATATCTATGTCCCCTGTTTCTGGAAAGGTAGATAAGCTTGATGTAAAGAAGCAGGATCCTTTGTACAGTGAGACAAATTATTTCTTTGATGGCACAAAATCTGTCAATATCAGCGGAGAGGAAGCGACAGAGGATTGGTTTGTAAGTGTGGACACGACGATTCTTCCGACACGTAATGAGGATGGTTCCATTAATATGCATGGACTTTTGGAGCTGACAGATGCTGCTCCTTCTAATGCAGGTGGTCGTCTGGAGGCAGTGGTTTCCACATATCCTGAAGTACCAGCAGCAATCAAAGATAAGATTATAATTGATGATAATAACAATAATGACAATAACAACGATAACAACCATAACAATTATCAAGATGATGACAGTGATGACGATGATTCAGACAGCTCATCAAGTTCTACTGTTTCCACAAAGCCTGACAAAAAGCCAGATGTTGTTGATCTGGGCGATACAACTGGTACATGGAAGCAGGATGAGAAGGGCTGGTGGTATCAGAAGGCGGATAGCACCTATCCATCAGATAGCTGGCTTAAGGTGAATGGAGAGTGGTATCTCTTTGGTGCAGATGGTTACTTAAAGACCGGTTGGCAGAAGACAGAGGACGGAAAGTGGTACTATCTGGATAATGCAAATGGTAATATGAGAACAGGCTGGATGCAGACGGATGAAAAATGGTATTTCCTTGATCTGGTCAATGGAGATATGAGAACAGGTTGGATGCAGACAGAAGACGGAACATGGTATTTCTTTGATCAGGTAAGTGGAGAGATGAAAATAGGCTGGATACAGACAATAGATGGCAAGTGGTATTATCTGAATCCCGATGGTTCCTGTGCTATGGATACCGTGACGCCCGATGGCTACAGAGTGGATGAAAATGGTGTATGGGTACAATAATTAAATAAGTAAGTACTGGGGGCTGTTGCATTAAGAAAAACCTATACAAGATATTATAACATCTTGTAAATTTTATACTTTATCTGTTGTATCATTTTCTGGAAAGGTCCGCCCGGCGAACTGCCTGTGGTTCTCCGTCACCCCGCTCTCGCTTAGTGAAAAACGTAGCGGACGCTAAGCTCGAAACGACCTCGCTAAGCGCCGGCGTTTTTCAATAGGTT
>CAJUOO010000052.1 GCA_910588535.1 uncultured Lachnospiraceae bacterium
CCGGCGTTTTTCAATAGGTTCCTTGAGGACCACAGGCAGTTCGCCGGACTGTTTTTATCAGTAAAGCAATACACACTGTCATTCTACTTGTATAAGATTGATAAATTGTTTTTGTTATCCTCATTAAAAGAATTTGATAATCTATAAATACATACGAAGTCAAAAACTCTGTTGCTTGCACTTTACTTGAGCCATAATTCAAAAAACAGATAATTTTGCACTAAATTAAGCTTACTTCTTGCTTATAATTTTACATATATCAATTATAGAAGAAATAAAAACCAATAAAGTATTTTCTGATAATTATTATTGAGTAATTTGATAATATTAGTCAAGTTAAGTGCTTGCAGCGGGGCTTTATGACCTTTGCGGCAGTTGTATGATGATTGCAAGCAGCTACTTGACTCATTGCTTATGGGAATAAATTAAACCTAGAACTGCAAGTATATGAAGAATCACAGCGTATCTGAAACATTCAATAAATCCGTATAGCCAGTCCGCTGTATTCCTCAAGGAACCTATTGAAAAACGTCAGTACTTAGCGAGGTTTTTTACGAGCTTAGTATCCGTTACGTTTTTCACTAAGCGCAAGCGGGGTGACGGAGGAAAACAGCGGACTGGCTATACGGACCTCTTCCAAAAAGATATAAGAACACTCATTCTACAAGAAATTACACTTTTTTAAACTTCTATTGCGAAATGCTCGTAAATATTTTATAATAGAACAAGCAACAAATTAAGTCAGTCATCAGCCATTATAAGGAGACAGCAATATGTATGATTGTCGGTACGATATTACTTATAACGATTTTAACCCGACGGTTTTATTTGTCAGAAAGTCAAAAATGATCAAGGATTCCCGCTATCATGACCATGATTTCACGGAGATTACCTTTATTTTATCTGGGAAAGGTCAATATTGTGTGAATGGAGATCTCTGCGATGTGCAGGCAGGGGATTTGATTATCTGTAATTCGGGAGTCTTTCACCGGAATATTGTTGTAAATCCCAAGGAGCCTACCGTAGAATTTTTCTTGGGTTTTTCCGATTTTCATTTCCGGGATATGCCAAAGGATCAGATTATCCTCAAAAACGGCAGCTATCTTCTTCACACGGACACAGAACTCCGTCAGAGCTTGTCACGGCACTGCTATGCGATGTTGGCTGAGAATGAGACCGATCAGGTAGGAAAATACTTTATGTTAAAAGCGCATCTGATGCAATTTCTACTTTTGCTCCTAAGGCAGGAGGCAGATCCCAGACCTGTTCAGGATGGCTGCCATTTTGATTCGCATTATAAAAGCTATGCGGTCAACCAGATTGTTGATTATCTGGATGCGCACTACAATGAAAAGATTTCCTTGGACCGCATTGCACAGAACATGTATTTAAGTCCTGTCTATGTGTCCAAAATATTTAAGGAGGAGACAGGTGAGTCCCCTATCAACTACCTGATTCGTATTCGCTTGGAGAAGGCAAAGGATATGTTGGCTGCACCAAACCCGGAGAGTATCAAAAAAATTGCTAATGATGTGGGATATGAGGACGCTTATCATTTCAGTAAACTGTTTAAGAAATATTATGGGGTATCTCCCCTACATTATAAAAAGAAAATATCGTAGAATCAGGCAGCAAACCAGCCAGAGCAGACAATGCAGCTCTGGCTGGTTTGCTAATTCTATTTATCTGTCTTTTATAATCTCCTCTAGTGGTGCTCCCGGAAGAATCGTCACGTGAATATCATATTTTCCGCCATCAACTTGTATGACAACTACCCCTGTTGTTTTTTCTTCATTCAATAAGCTAGTTTGGAAAAAACTCCTGTTATAATCTGGATATAGATAAGGAACTATCTTTTCAATCCCTTCTCTGTCATCAATCAAGATTTCTCTGTTATCCAAGGATATACGAATTCTTTCTACCACTTCGGGATCAAATTTTCCACTCATCAGATCAGTGGCAATATTATGCTCCTCCAAGAAGCGCAGTGTGTCCTTACATGCTCCGTAGATTGGTATATCAGATACACTCATTCTGCCCTCTTCTTCAAAGGTACTTTGAAAATCTATGGTAGCCACAATTCCGCTGTCTAAAGCTTCCTGCAGACCCAGTGCTTCATATTCCCTACAATAAATTTCCACAAATTCTGGAATCCATTCATCTTCTAAAAATTCTACATGATAGCTCATATCCATAACAGACATGCTCTTGATCTCAGCCTCTTGAAATCTTTTCCTCATAACTTCCTTATATTCTTTCGATGAATAGATCTCCTCCATATTACTCTTAATCTCACTGGCCGGAAGCCAATATTTTTTATAGCTTTCTTTTCCATTCTTCAGATTAAATTTAACTACATAAAAAACATTCTCTTCATCTGCCTGCCATTCCACTCCGCTGATGGCAGCCTCTCTTCCCTTCTCCGCCATCTGATATGCGATCTCTGTATTTAATTCCATATTTTCAAAAATATATTCTCTTATTCCCCGAATATACCCTGTTGAACGGGTAGCATAGATGCTGCCCTCATCCAAGTTTGAAATAGAGATCGCCATAGAACTCACATTTTCTTTTTTTGGTAATGCCCTATTTATCCCAAACCAGTCCCCACGTATACTAAAGGCAATTAAGAACACCACAAGCCCTGTTGCCAAAAGTTGTCTTTTATATGAAAATATGGCATGAATATCCATCTGGAACAATACCTCGATAAATCCATGTGATAACACCAGACCAAAGATAAGACCAAAGCAAAACCATGCAAGCTGTACTGGCTCTGAGGGAGATCTGCCCAACATTGCAAAGAAAATACCACTTCCTAAGGATAGAGGAATCACAAGAAGAATTCGATACAGATTCAAAATCCTTGCAAATGCAATGGAACTGCCCGCTGCCTCAGAAGGACGCTTCTTATATAAGAACAGAGCAATGGCTCCCGCTATCACCATCAACACAAAACATTGTAATAGATACAGAGCAAAAGACGCTCCTGTCATATAAACAAATAACTGATCCTCTATCTCCAAAAATTTCTCTCCAAAATAGACAAAAGCAAGCAGCGGGGAGGTAAAATGCATACTTTCCAAAACATTCCAATTACCATAATATGTCGAGATAAAAAATGATAAATATCCCTCCAGCAAGCTTCTAACCGCTATGGCATAAATAAACAGCACACCGCCGGTTATCAAGCAATTTATCATATTTCCAGTCAGCATAACCGCGACAAGCATTAGATTGTAAAAAAATAAAAAGAATAAAATATGCACACCAATCGTTATCAACGCCATTGACAGCATACTTCCCGTTATCGTTGCATATTGGCTAATAATAATCAGGCTGACGAGAACACTCACCAGATAGGGAAGAAGATATAGTACAACCCCATTTACATAACAGGAAGCGAAAATTATTTCCCTTTTAATTGGAATAGAATGATAGAGATCTACCTTCTTCTTTGAAAATAACCATGCAAATCCTGCTATTGCACAGATAATGGCGAAGAACACTGTCAGCACACTATGAAAACCTAACCCAAAAAAGGCAGAAAAAATACCTATGACATTCTCTTCAAATATTCTTTTTTCATAGGAAACTACATTCTGTAGAGCAATCATCATTCCTAATGGCATGGCGATAAAATAAGTAAGCGATGTAAGAACCAAAAGCCACATATGACGCTTTATATTCTCGATGCAAAGATTAAAAAATGAGATTTTTGATGTCATAGCCTGCCACCTCCGTTTCACTGATAAAAATTTCCTCCAAGGATAGTGGAAGAAGCTCATAAAATAATGGCTCGTATTCCGTTATCATCCTCTCTATATAATCCACAGATCCTTTCACAGTAATCGTGTTCAGTGAACCTCTCTGCTCTATCTTCATAATATCAAGCTTCTTTTTTAGACTTTCCAAGTCCTCCATATTCTTTAGGACACATTGAAGCTTATGAATATTTAATTTCATATCCTCCAGATCCTTTGATAAAAGAATCCCGCCCTTGTGCAAAAGTCCCACATGATCACAGATATCTTCAAGCTCCCTCAGATTGTGCGATGCCACCACAGGCGTCATTCCCCTCTCTTCTATCTCCTTAATAAAGATACTCTTCACCGCCTGCCGCATCACTGGATCAAGCCCGTCAAAAGTTTCATCACAAAGAAGATATTTTGTATTCGCACAGATGCCAAGTATCACAGAAAGCTGTTTTTTCATGCCCTTGGAGAAGGTATTGATCTTCCTTGAACCATCCAAGCCAAACTGCTCCAACAGATGAAGAAAGCGCATCCCATCAAAATTAGCATACACACTCTGATAATATCGTTTCATAACAAGCGGTGTCGCATTTGCAAAAAAATACTGCTCATCTGAGATATAAAAAAGCTTCTGCTTGCTCTCCGGCGTCTCATATATCGGCTTTCCATCTACCAAGATAGTCCCCTCATCTGGTTTTAACACACCACACACCATACGAAGAAAAGTACTCTTACCTGCCCCATTTGTTCCGATAAGTCCAAATACTGCACCATCCTGTATAGTCGCATCAAGGCGATCCACCGCTGTCATTTTGCCGAAGGATTTACGGATTCCCTTTGCCTCAATCATCGTTTTTCCTCCTCATAATACGATGTCAACCGGTCAATCAAATGCTCCTTGCTGATTCCAGCTTCCATCGCGTGCTTTGCAAGCGTTTTGGTTTCCTCATCAATAATCTTCTCTCTGTTTTCCCTCCATTCTGTTTCCTTTGACACGTAATTTCCCCTGCCTTTCACTGTATAGATATACCCCATCTCCTCAAGCTCTGTATACGCCCGCTGGATTGTGTTCGGATTCACAGTCAGCTCAAGTGCCAGACTTCTGACGCTTGGAAGCTTGCTCTCCGCCTCAAGTGCACCACGTATAATCAGATTTTGGAGCTTCTCCGTCACCTGTTCATAGATCGGACGTTTATCCCGGTAATCCAGAATAATCATAGATCCTCCTTTCCAGTATCAACTGTATCATATGTCGCATGTGTATTAATTATGTTAATACACTTATAGCATAAAAAAAGAATATTGTCAAGAGATATATTTTTCCTATCCAAACATTCACAACTCTCCATCACCCAGCTCTTATCTTGAATCTGTTTTTCGCCAAGCAAGCGCAGGATGATGGAAAAACTATTATTTTAAAAACCCATTTATAATCTGTGCTTCTGCCTCTTCTTCCGTCAGGCCTAATGTCATCAGTTTTATAATCTGATCTCCCGCTATCTTTCCGATCGCCGCCTCATGGATCAGGGAAGCATCCAGATGATTTGCCGTGATCTCAGGCACTGCGCTTATAGTGGCCTGATCCATAATAATAGCATCACATTCGCTGTGTCCACTGCATTTATTATTCCCGTTGATCTTCGCTAAAAATACCTGTCTGGACTGATCCTTTGCCACTGCTCTGGAGATCAGATTGGTGCCAGAATTCTCTCCGTTCAGATCCACCTCGAAGCTGGTCTTTGCATACTGGTTTCCATGCGTCATCAACTTTTCTTTTACAATAAGAGTCGCCCCGTCAGCAAGTTCTGCCTGCGTCACTCTCTCTGTGGAGTCCACACCGCGAATCTGCACTGTCTCCATCTCCATATAGCTGTTCTGCTCCATATGAATCACTGTCTTGGGGTTCATAATACGCTCTCCCGTGCCCTCACCACTTCCATAATGCTTTTCCACATAGCGCACTCTGGAATTTTTTCCAATATAAAAAGTGTGCACTCCGTCGTGGCGAGATCCCTTCTCTCCTCCATTGTGAATCCCACAGCCCGCCACAATTAACACATCACAGTCCTCGCCTACTCGAAAATCGTTATATACCATCTCCTCAAGTCCGCTCTGGCTTAACAACACTGGGATATGCACGCTCTCCTTCTTTGTGCCCGGTTGAATCACAATGTCGATCCCCTGCTTGTCCTCCTTGCTCACAATATCAATATGAGCCGTCGAATTTCGCTCCACACTGGCACCATTTGCGCGAATATTATAAGCTCCCTGCGTCACCTCATGAAGCTCTGTTATCTTCTCCAACAAATTCTTCTGTATCGCATCCATCTCTGCTCCCATCCGTCCTCTCAATCGGACCTTCTATGCTTCTTCCTGCGGCATATCGCGATAATACCGACAACCACCGCCTGCCGCCTCCAAAAGTTCAGGAAGAATCTCCTCCCTGCTGCCCTTTTTCTTCACAGTTCCGTCCGCTATCACCACAATCTCATCTGCAATGCCCAGTATTCTCTCCTGATGGGAGATAATAACAATAGATCTCTCTTTATTTCTATGCATTTTCTCAAATACACGAATCAGATTATGAAAGCTCCACAGATCGATCCCTGCCTCCGGCTCATCAAACACAGAGATTCTCGTATCTCTGGCAAGCACTGTCGCGATCTCAATTCTCTTTAATTCTCCACCGGACAGGCTCCCATCCACCTCGCGGTTAATATAATCTCTCGCACACAGACCCACCTCAGCCAGATACTCGCAGGCCCCCACTGTGGAAAGCTTGGGATTGCCCGACGCAAGCAGTATAAGATCCTTTACTGTTATTCCTTTAAAGCGCACGGGCTGCTGAAAAGCAAAACTAATGCCCAACCTCGCTCTCTCTGTCACAGACAGATCTGTGATATCTGTATCATCCAGAAAAAGCCTGCCGGATGTAGGCCTCTCGATGCCCGCGATCACCTTGGCAAGAGAGGACTTTCCTCCCCCGTTCGGTCCCGTAAGTACAATAAATTTCTTATCCTCTATCTCCAGATTAATATTCTGCAAGATATCCTTCTTTACATGCTCCCCTTCCACTCCAAAGGAGACATCCTGTAGCTTCAGCATATCCTTTCCTCCATCGGTTTTCCTTATTTTCCCATTATAAAATTCCTTCTGTAAATTGTCAACTGATTACTTCTTCATTTTCCGTGTCCGTCTTTGAAAGTGCCTCCTTCTTCATGGCTTTCTTCCGTTTTCCAACCAGACCACCAATCTTTCCAGTCTCCTTTGCAGACAGACTTCTCCAGCCGCCCTCCATCACTCGATCCAAAAGCCCAAGCTCCTGTGCAATCTCAAGCTTTAAGCTGTCCTCCGGTGTCAGATGCAAAAGATCCGGCTTGTTATCCTTTTTTCCAGTTTTTTTAGCCATAAAAATACTCCTTTCCACAATGCTTGTGTACTTGGAGTATCACCAAAATTTACTGTTCTATTCTTATTTCCCAATTCCATAGGGAGTATTTTCAACTCTTATAAAATACCCCTGTTCCTCGCGGCAGGATGGACAGATCGGCGGCACTGTTTCTCCCTCATAGATATAACCACAATTCTGGCAGACCCATACCTCGCTCTTATCTGATTTAAAAAGCTTGTCCTCCTTCATCAGAGATAGATAATGCCCAAACCGATCGCCGTGAACCTTCTCCACCTGTGCAATCATCTCAAAAGAAGCTGCCACCTTCGGAAATCCTTCCTCCTTTGCCTTTGCGGCAAATTTCTGGTACACATCATCATGCTCCTCATACTCATTGTGCTGTGCTGCCTCCAAAAGATCCTCAACACTCTCGCTGATATTCACTGGATAGCAGCCATCCACACAGATATTTTCACCTGAGAGCTCTCTTAGATGATTATAAAATATCTTTGCATGCTCTTTTTCTTGATCTGCCGTGCAAGTGAATATATCGGCAATCACAGGAAGCCCCATTTTCCTTGCCTGACTCGCCGCAAAGGTATAGCGATTTCTCGCTTGGCTCTCCCCGGCAAACGCACGCATTAAATTATCCTTTGTCACACTGCTCATAAAATCCATAATCATTCCTCCATACACTATTTTTAGAAATCAGCCAACATGCAAAACACATCTGTTTATCACTTTTTTAAAAAATTGTAAACGATTGTATTAATAAGTATATGGAAAATATTATAATCTATTCAAGCAAAAATGCGGCAAACACTTGATTGCTCACATCAATGCCTCTGTCTGTGAGAAAAACTCTATCTCCCTGTTCTTTTATAAGCTTAAGATTCAGAAAATATTCCAGTACATCCTTATATACTGCCCTTATCGGTATGCCAAATCGCTCCTCAAAGTTTTTCTTGCTCACTCCCTCTGTCAGACGAAGACCCAAAAAGCAATATTCCTCCATCTGCCTCTCAGCAGAGAGCTTCTCCTCCTCCCGCCTAAGTGCAGACAGATTCATACAAACCCTGCTGTATTCTTTCATTATAGTAGGATTGTGAAAACGTGTCCCCCTCAAATAGGAAGAAGCACCTAATCCTAAACCAATATACTCCTGCCCTGACCAATACTTGCAATTGTGACGACAGGCAAAGGAGGACTTCGCATAATTAGATATTTCATACCGCATATACCCCGCCTGCGCCAAAAGCTCCTTTGTCCTATAGTACATGCGGCGCTCTTCCTCCTCACCCGGCAGCGCAAGTTCCTCCTGCCTTTCGTAAAACTCTGTGCCCTCCTCAAGGATTAAGCTATAGGCGGAAATATGTTCTGGTTTAAGCGAGATCACCTCTCTGAGTGTCCTCTCCCAAGAATCCTCGGTCTGTCCGGGAATCGCTGACATTAGATCAATATTAATATTATCAAATCCAACACAGCGCGCCGTTCGATAAGCTTCCACAAATCTTCCATAGCTGTGAATCCTTCCAAGAAGCTTAAGCTCATTATCTATGGCAGATTGAAGTCCAAAGCTTATACGGTTTATTCCCATCTGCCGCATGGCAGAAAGCTTGTCCTTATCCACTGTCTCTGGATTACACTCCACTGTAATCTCAGCTTGTGGCTCTATATAAAACGATACCCGTATCTCTCTCATCAGCTCCTCAAATTCCTCCGTCGACAAAAGAGACGGCGTGCCGCCTCCAAAAAATATGGTATCCGCGCAATAATCACAACTTTTATAAGCGCGTATCTCCTCCTTTATATATCCAACATATGCCGCCCTTTCCTTTTCAGATGCTGGAGCAGAGAGAAAATCACAATAATTACACTTTTTTACACAAAATGGAATATGAATGTAAAGCCCTATTTTATTTATCATCCAACTTAAGCACACTCATAAACGCCTGCTGTGGAATCTCGACATTTCCTACTTGGCGCATACGCTTCTTGCCCTCCTTCTGCTTTTCCAAAAGCTTTCTCTTACGGCTGATGTCACCGCCATAACATTTTGCAAGGACATCTTTTCTCATCGCCTTCACTGTCTCTCTGGCAATCACCTTGCTGCCAATCGCCGCCTGTATTGGTATCTCAAACAGATGTCTTGGTATCTCCTCCTTAAGCTTCTCGCACATTTTCCGTCCCCGCTCATAGGCTGTACCACTGTACACAATAAAGGAAAGTGCATCCACCTCTTCCTTATTAATCAAAATATCCAGCTTGACAAGCTCGGACTTTGTATATCCCTTCATATCATAATCAAAGGAAGCATAACCTCTGGACCGTGATTTTAAGGCATCAAAAAAATCATAGATAATCTCATTTAAAGGAAGGTCATACTTTAATAGTGCTCTTGTCTCTTCCATATATTCCATGCCAAGATAAATGCCTCGCCGCTCTTGACACAGATCCATAATCGGACCGATAAATTCTGTTGTCACCATAATCTCTGCACTAACCATCGGCTCCTCCATATAATTGATCTCTGAGGGATTAGGCAAGTTGGATGGATTGGTGAGCTCTATCACCTCCCCATTTGTCTTGTGCACCTTATATACAACTCCCGGCGCCGTTGTCACAAGATCAAGATTGTACTCCCGCTCCAGACGCTCCTGTATAATCTCCAGATGAAGCAGTCCCAGAAAACCACAACGGAACCCAAAGCCAAGTGCCATGGAGGTCTCTGGCTCAAATTGAAGAGAAGCATCATTTAGCTGCAATTTCTCCAACGCATCGCGCAGATCGGGATATTTCGCCCCATCCGCGGGATACATGCCACAGTACACCATAGGATTCACCTTCTTGTAGCCCGGAAGAGGCTCTTTGCATGGATTCTGCGCATCTGTGATCGTATCACCAACCATGGTATCCTTAACATTTTTAATGCTTGCGGTGAGATAGCCAACCATTCCCGCAGTCAGCTCCTCACATGGAATAAACTGCCCCGCGCCAAAATATCCGACCTCCACCACATCATAGACAGCACCGCTCGCCATCATCTTCACTTTCGTTCCTTTTGAGACACGTCCTTCCTTAACGCGGAAAAATACAATTACACCCTTGTAAGAATCATAGACAGAATCGAAGATCAGTGCCTGAAGCGGTGCGCTTTGATCTCCCTTTGGGGCGGGCAGCCTCTGCACAATCTGCTCTAGCACATCCTCGACGTGAAGCCCGGTCTTTGCCGATATCTGCGGTGCATCATGTGCCTCAAGACCAATGACATCCTCTATCTCCTCAATCACGCGCTCTGGCTCTGCACTGGGCAGATCGATTTTATTGATAACTGGAAGCACTTCAAGATCATGATCCAGCGCAAGATATACATTCGCCAAAGTCTGTGCCTCAATTCCCTGCGCGGCATCCACCACCAGCACAGCTCCGTCACATGCCGCCAAACTGCGGGAAACCTCATAATTAAAATCTACATGTCCGGGAGTATCAATTAAATTGAAAATATATTCTTCCCCATCCTGTGCCTTGTAGACAATACGCACCGCCTGTGCCTTGATCGTGATTCCTCTTTCCCTCTCTAGCTCCATATTATCAAGTACCTGCGCCTGCATCTCCCTCTCTGTCAAAAGCCCTGTCTTCTCGATAATCCGATCTGCCAGAGTAGATTTTCCATGATCAATATGGGCAATAATACAAAAATTTCTAATTTTGCTCTGCTCCATGTGTCCTCCTCGTTTTCCAGCTTATGCTTTCACATTTCATTTTATCTAAGGTTATATCATATTTTGGAGCTTCTGTCCATGTATTCTTACACAACAATGGGTTATTGCGCTCCATCGGGTAGAGGAGGTTTCTCTTCCCCTTCTCGCCGCGCGGAACGCGTTAAGCTTCTGCTGCTGATTTCTCTATAAGCCCCAGCGTATAAAACACTTCAAGGGCTATGTCACCACAGCCCTTGAATACCAATGTCCACTTCTGGCAGGATTCTCCCTTTATTATAGTTTATTTTCTGGAGATTTACTTTGCTATCATCGCTCCACTGCCATCTACCTGATAGCCATCTGGTGTCGTCGTGTTGATCAGACAATCTCCATCTGATGTCAGATAATACCACTTGCCATCCAGCTTCTTCCAGCCTGTAGCCATATCTCCGCTTGATGGATTCAGATAATACCACTTTCCGTTGATCATCTTCCAGCCCTCTGCCATATAACCGTCCGCCGGGTTCAGATAATACCATTTGCCATTGATCATCTTCCAGCCCTCTGCCATATAGCCGTCTGATGGATTCAGATAATACCACTTGCCATCAATCATCTTCCAGCCTTCTGCCATAAGACCATCACTGCCAAAGAAATACCACAGATTATTTACCTTCATCCACTGGGACACTGGATAAGTACCATTTGCGAGGCGAAGCTTCCAGCCAGTTGCACTCTTTATCCATGTATTTATCTTCAGTGTCGAGCTCACGCTTGAGGAAGAGCTGCCTGAAGATGAGCTGCTTCCGCCACTCGGTCTGCTTGGTCTGGATGGTTCACTTGGAGTAGACGGCTGACTTGGTGTCGAGGTTTTCGCTTCCACAAACATAAAGGTTGAAAAATCTGTTACAGTAAAGGTGATCATCCCATTCTTAATGATGAGCTTTACTTCCTTCCCGCTTGTGCTGCCATCATGATAATGTAACAACTTCACACTCTTGCCAAGCCCGCGCGGTATCGGCATAGTAATTGTAATTGGAACAGATGGTGCTCCTTTAATTCCATCTCCTGTAAGTTTAATATCAAGCTGTACTGCCGTAGAAGCATTATAAGAGGATGGAACTGGTTTTTTCGTGCTACCTGCTGCCTCCGCAATGGCAAGTCCTACCTTCTTTCCTCTCTCAGCGGCAAGTGCAAGCCCTGTCACCTTAATCTCATCGCGCTTTACAACAGTGTCTTTCACAGTCATATTGTGCTCGATTGTCACATTCTTTGCAATAAGAGCTTTGTCATCCAAATTCTTATAGAGCTCTTGTACCTTCTGATTGTCCTCACCCCTCAGCACTTCTGCGAGGTTTTCTTTATCTTCTGCAAGCTCATTTACTGCCTCCTCAATCACTGCGGCAGCAGATTCCTTCTCTTCCTCGCTGGAATTTGCACCCAAGTTCTCAAGGGCTTCGTTATTCAATACTTCCTCTAATTTTTTCTCAGCCTCTTCCACATCAGCCGGATTTGATGGCTCAGTTGGCTCTGTCGGCTTCTCTGGGTCAGAGGGCTTGGTTGGTTCCTCTGGATCGGTTGGAGTCTCCGCATCAACAGTTGCCGTCACTGTTATTTCCACAGAATATACAATGTCACCTGCTTCATTCTGCCATGCAAAATAAGAAGCTGGAATGGTGTAGGTGCTTGTCTCTGTCACTTCAGGAACAGTCAGTGCTACAGTAATCTTTCCATCTGCGAAAGAAAGAATTCCAAACACTGCATCCAATTGACTTCCTACACTTTTATATACTAAATAATTGGATGTTATAGACTCATAACCTGAAACAGCTACAGATGAACCAGTAACTGCCTGTGTAGCAATCACCACTGCTGTCTTGTCTTCATTGAGCGTCGCTCCTCCCGAAACCTCGATGGTAACATTTCCTCCGGTCCTTGCTGCTCCCACAGAATTAGTCGCACCGTCTGATTTGTCAGCCGCCGCAAATACATTACTGCTTATCATGACAAATACCAGCAGCATAGCCAGTACCTTAAGTACTGCTCGTTTCTTCATTACACATCTTCCTTTCCTTTGAATTGTATTCGAATACAGTTTGAATCGTATCACAAATGGAAAGAAATTTGTTATACTTACAGCACAATATATAAACTTTTTTCTAAATTATAAAATCTGATCCTTCTCCGACGGAACGTACTGCGCAATCTGTTCAATACGACAATCCAAAATCCGGCATAGATCATTGATTGTTGTTGTATTCATTGGTTTATTCTTTCGTAGCTTGTCGATGGTAGCACTGGAGATATGATGTCTTATTATCAAAGTATACGTCGTCTCCCTTGATCCATGCAGTGTTTCCCAAAAAGGACTATAGTCTATCATGTCAAAGCCTCCATATTATAGTATTAGAATACTTTATAGTCTTATACTTGACTATAGTCATGAAAATAACTATAATAAAACCGTAGCTTACATACCTGCTTATACAGAGAATCACAAAGGAAAGGGAATTGCTATGACGAAAACTACAGAAGAGCTCTTTCATGAGCTTCGACACACTAAAAATATCGTATACTATATGGAATATAATTCCTCTTATTTTCATTCTCCCGATCTGCCGCAGTATCTTAAGGAGCTGCTCCACCGCTGCAAGCGCAGAAAATCTATGGTTATACGCTCTTCGTGCTTAAACCCATCCTATGCCTATCAGATCTTTTCAGGATTAAAGCATCCGACCCGCGACAAATTCATAGCTATATTAATTGCCACAAAACTTCCCTTGGAGGAAATACAAAAGAGCCTAAAGCTTTTTGGCTATGCCTCTCTCTATGCTAAAAATAAAAGAGATGCTTATATCATCTACGCCATAGGACAACAGATGAATGTTATGCAGTGCAATATTCTGTTGTCAAACCATGACGAAGCGGCATTGACATGAGCATTACAGATAAAATTACTGACAGCCAGATTATCAAGCACAGCAAAAAAAGCCGAATTATTTTAGCTGATATAGATGGAAAAAGTGAAAAAGATGGAACGGAAAAGAAAATTATAATTAAAGAACTCTCCAATGATCTGTTCTCTATCTATCAGCGCCTGTCTCTTATTGAGAGTCAATATTTCCCAAAAATCTACGAGCTGGAGCAGAGAAAAGAATATCTGCTCGTGGCAGAAGAGTATATAGAAGGCCGTTTGCTGGCAGATATTTTGTCAGAGCGCGCCTTCTTTCCGCAGGAGGCTCTTATATTGATGTTGCAGCTATGCAATGGTATTGCATGTCTGCACCATTTTTCTCCCCCTGTTATACATAGAGATCTGACACCTTGGAATCTTCTGCTTACTGATGAACATCTGATAAAGATCATTGATTTTGACGCGGCAAGAATTTACAAGCCTAATGCAAGATGTGATACTAAACGCCTTGGAACTGCTGAGTATGCCCCGCCAGAGCAATTTGGCTTTTCTCAGACAGATGAAAGAAGTGATATTTACAGCATGGGGGTAATTTTATATGAACTGGTCTATTGCAGAGCCTTCCGTCGCACAGAGGAGCATTTTAGTCATCGGGCCAGCCACAGAAAAATCAACCATATAATTACCCGCTGCACCATGTTCTCCCCATGCCAGAGATACCAGTCTGTAGAAGAATTAAAGCGAGAACTGATCCGCGCCCTCCCCCTAAAACTGCGTCTGCATTACCATAAGGAGAATTAGTGGAAACTTATCGAACATAGTTTTTATGAATATTGTAAACAAGTATTTTAAATTGTTTTCTACAATACAAATGATGGGACTGTCACATGAAGAAAAACACATGCAGGATATTATAGCATCTTTTAAGATGAGTTTTCTTTAATCATTTTCGGAAGAGGTCCGTATAGCCCGTCCGCTATTTTCCTCCGTCACCCCGCTCTCGCTTAGTGAAAAACGTAACGGATACTAAGCTCGAAACTACCTCGCTAAGTACCGACGTTTTTCAATAGGTTCCTTGAGGAAAATAGCGGACGGGCTATACTGCTTTGTTGCATCTTTCAGATACGCTGTAATTCTTCCTATATTTGCTGTTTTATATTTATTTTATTTCTTTTGTATTTATAAATTACCAAATTCTCTTAATCGAGACAGCAAAAATGATTCATCTATCCTGTACAAGCAGAATTGCATCGTGTTTTGCCTAACTGATAAAAACAGCCCGGTGAACTGCCTGTGGTCCTCAAGGAACCTATTGAAAAACGCCGGTGCTTAGCGAGGTAGTTTCGAGCTTAGCATCCGCTGCGTTTTTCACTAAGCGAGAGCGGGGTGACGGAGGACCACTGGCAGTTCACCGGGCGGATCGTTCCAGAAAATGATACAACAGATTTTTACAGCAGATAAAGTATATAATTTACAAGATATTATAAGATAGTGCCGCATGTATACGATATCTTGTAGAATCAACACTTATTGCGATTGCTCTGTAGTTTTATTTTTGATTCATTTTATCTACAAATTCATTCTTTTTTGCTGTCAATTCTACCCAAGCTACACGAAATCCACTTTTTACTGCATTTCTGACCGATTTTACATTAGACCACGCTGCACAATAAAAAGGAATTTTTCCAGCATATAAAATCTCCAGCGCCAACCTGCTAGTCAGGGCAGAGGCGATATTCTGTCTGCGGTATTCGGGCAGAACATCCACCCCAATCTGCCACATGCTCTCACAATCCGCCGAGCAAGCCGCAAACCCCACCATACACCCAGCATCAAAAGCCCCGACACCCAACACATCCAGCTCCTTGCGTTTTTCACAAAGCGCGTTGCTCCACGTGTCTATATACAGATCTGCAAAATCCTCCTGATGCAATAATTGTATGGAATAGTTGCAGGAACGCTCCTGTAAATAATTTAAGTCCGGCAAAAAATATTCAGCCATAAAGCAACTTCGTATATTCAAATTCTTGAGGGCATCATCCAAAACATGCAGATGTGGTGTCTCAAAACAATGTTCCACGGAATATTTATTCATATAGTCTGACACAATATCCCTACATTCTTCTTGGACAGATGCCACAATATTATTACCATAGGAAATCAGATTACAGGGCAGAGGTAATTCCAGATATTTTCTTGCCTTGCTATTTTCTTTAGAGAGCACAATAACATTCTGCTGCTTTTCAAAATCTGCAGCATTACAGTTTGCATCCTCAGCAGACTGCTCCATTGCAATTCTCCATATATCTTTATTCGTATATGACATTCTAACACTTCCATTTCTCTCTTTTCTATTAAATTCATTTACCCCAATTTATAACTTTATAGAAATACTCACATCAATACTGCTATCAGCGCCTTCTTAGCTGGAATCTCTGAACAGATATCTTCAATTCCTCCGACTGATTATAGAGCTGCTTTGCCGCTAATGCTGACTTTTCAGCGGTTGCAGCATTGGTCTGGACAACCTCAGAGATCTGTTCCATTCCCTGTGTCAACTGCTTGAGAGATTGTGACTGCAGTGTGGCAGATTCTGCTATTCTCTCCACAATCTGTGTCGACTTCTGCGCACCTGCCACACCTTCGGCAAGTGATTTTGTCGTGTCGGCAGAAAGAAGTGCTCCATGCTCCACAAGCTGCATGGATTCTTCAATGAGATCCGTAATATTCTTTGCAGATACAGAGCTTTTATTTGCCAGATTCTTCACTTCCTCCGCCACAACGGCAAAGCCCTTGCCCGCCTCTCCCGCGCGAGCGGCCTCCACTGCTGCATTCAGAGCCAATATATTGGTCTGGAAGGATATATCTTCTATTGTCTTTATAATACCGCCAATCTGTTGGGAAGATTTCGATATATCTGCCATCGCTGATGTCAGTTCCTCCATCTTCTGGCTGCAGCTTTTTAACAGAACTTCTGCATCTATAGATGCCTCACGCGCACTGTTGGCATCGCCGGAGGTGGAATCAACCTGTCCCGATATTTCCTGAATACTTGCTGATAACTGCTGCACGGCAGAAGCCTGAGCCACAGCGCCACTTGACAAGATCTCTGCGTCTGATGCCATCTGCTTTGACTCCTCAGACACCTGCTCTGCTGTTATATTGATCTGCAATAACGCTGTATTTAAAGAATCCAAAATCTGGCTCATCGCCTTCTGAATAGGCTGAAATTCTCCTCTATAATCATTGCCAATCACCAGATCCATCTTTCCTTGTGCCATTTCATTTAGCTTGGAATTGATATCCTGTATGTATTTTTTCAGCTCTCTCTTTGTCTCATGAATTGCCTCAATCAGTCTTCCTATCTCAGAGGTATCTGAAGAAAGAGAAAAGTCTGCCGAAAGATTCCCGTGAGAAATCTCTACTGCCTGCTTTTTAATTGCAAGAACTGGCCGCAATATTTTCCATCTCACCACAATCATATTGAGAAGCTGCATTACTACCACTATACCAAGTGCGAAAATCATCCTCACCTCTATCGTTTTTGCACTCTGATCCAGCTTATCAATCTCCCTCATCGTTCTTTCGTCCAAGTCTTTTAAAAACTGCTCTTTTAAAGCATTGATCTGCGTGATCGCCGTATTATATTCTGGTCCATATACATAGGTAAGCGCCTCCTCTTTTCGCCCCTCTTGAACCTCCTTCATCGCTGCCTCTTCAAGAGGAATTAGGTTGTTAGAAATTGAGGACATCTCATTGATCATCCCCTGCTCCTCCTCCGTAATGCCGATCTCCTGCATCGCGGCAACACCAAGATCACGATTTTTTAAATTATTTACTTCATTCCAATAATTATCATAATGCTCCTGTGCGCTGGTGGCGGCAAATGCACGCACTTCATTTGTCAAATAAGACGAACCATTCATAAATCTGTTCGCATTATAGGTCAACTCATATCGTTCTGCTCTAGCATCACTTAACTGACTGCTCACATGATTATAAGAAATCAACGAATATACCAAAAAAACAATCGTTAAAATTGATATTCCATTTAAAATTGAAGTTGCTAGAGACTGATTCATCGCTTTTTTCATAATATTCTTTCCTTTCAGCAAAACTTCGGCTATCATTGATAACCGCGTTCCTATATAACTGAACGCCATATTCTGTGCAGTATCTCTATTGTATCATGTACACACAGTAAGGGAATCCAGAAAATAGACAAAAAAACATAAGATTTTTAGTAAATATGCCGATTGACACCAGTGAAACAAACAAAGAAACTCCTTTTCTAACACAATGCATATAAGATTATTACAACAATTTCCTTATATGACTTTTTGCACACCAAGGCGAGGACAGTTATCACTCTGATAACCCCCTCGCCTTATTATTCCTACTCCCTTATAAGGAAGATAGTTCCATTATTCTAAATCAGCTATATAATATAACTACTTGCAGGATAAGTTTTCTTTTCTCATCTTCGGATATGGCTCGTAGAGCCATTAAACATCATTCTCCTCCTCTGATATTGTAAGAATGATATATAAAAAATTAAAGTTCACCTTGGGCTAACAAATTATCTTTTCCCATACCACATACATAGGAAAGGGGTACTCTTTCCGTAAAAATCACTCTTTCCCATCTGCGACAGATAAAGAGATTGAAAATCTATTGACTTTTAAAACATTATTCCATATAATAAATTTTGAACAACGTTCAAGAAAGGCTTTATATGGACAAAAACGCAAATATAAAAAATCATATTATTGAAGTTACTACTGAATTAATCAAACAGCATAATGGCAACACAAAAGGCATTACCGCCCGTATAATCGCAGCAAAAGCAGGTGTTGGATTAGGTTTAATCAACTATCACTTCGGCAGTAAAGAAAAATTGATAACAGAATGTGTGCAGCGCATCATCGGAAAAATAGTTACAGAATTTCAGATGACAACACAGTATAAAACAGATAAAGAACGTTTAACAGCTTGTGCTATTTATGTTTTTGATTTTCTATTTGAACATTCTGCAATTTCACGTATTTCTATTTTAGGTGATTTGCAAAATTATACAAAGAATTGTAATTCTGTACTTACTCAGCGAGGCTTTTCTCTATCTTTGAAAAATGATTTAGCAAATAAGGATACATCTATGTTTGTATTTATTCTTACCGCTGCAATGCAGACAGCATTTTTGGGAAGTGAAACAGTCAGCCAATTGCTCCATTATGATTTTACAAAAGCCGAGGATAGAACCGCATACATCAGTAAGTTAATTGATATTCTTTTTAAAGGGATGGTGCAGATTGATGAATAAGAAAATAGGATTGTATAGCTCTGCCGTTAATATTATTGCGGTAATATGCTTTGCACTGTCTATGTTATTTTCCTTTCATTTTGGTAGCTATTTTTCTTCTATGTTCATTGCGTTTAGTTTCGTACCAATGATGTGCGGATATGCTTACTTTTGCGAAGAGAAAGCTAAATTAGCGGGGTATGTCTCAGTGACCTTTGCCGCTATATACACAGCTATTATTTTATTAGTCTATTTTGCACAGCTAACAACTGTTCAACTAGATGATTTAACACCACAAGCTACTGCTATTCTTGATTTTCAGCAATGCGGCCTGCTATTTAACTACGACTTATTAGGTTATGCTGTCATGTCATTAGCTACATTCTTTGCTGGACTAACAGTAAATCCACAGACAAAAATAGACAGATTATTAAAATATCTGCTTATGGTACATGGAGTGTTTTTTATCTCTTGTTTGATTGTTCCTATGTTTGGGATATTCAAAGCGGATAGGCCAACGTGGATAGGCGTGGCGGTATTAGAATTTTGGTGTTTCTATTTTTGCCCTATCGGTATTTTATCCTTATTGCATTTTTCTAATTGTAAGGGATGAGATCTATAAGAAAAGAATTGCTGTTATTGCAGCTATGATAATTAATATATTTTCATCAATACTTTATCTGTTGTATCATTTTCTGGAAAGGTCTGCCCGGCGAACTGCCTGTGGTCCTCCGTCACCCCGCTCCCGCTTAGTGAAAAACGCAACGGACGCTAAGCTCGAAACTACCTCGCTAAGCGCCGGCGTTTTTCAATAGGTTCCTTGAGGATTACAGGCAGTTCGCCGGGCTGTTTTATTAGTTAGGCAAAATACATTGTAGCTCTGCTTGTATAGAATTAATATATCATTTCTGTTGTCTCCTTTAAGTGAATTTGATAAATTATGAATACAAACAAAATCAAAAATTTCGTTTCTCTCAGCGAGGTTTTTAATTTTTGCGGCAGTCGTCATATGACGGGTTGCAGTCACTCGACTTGTTGCTTTCGGGAATAAAGCAAGAAGTTATCATTTATTACAAAAAGTACTCTAATAACATAAAATGGGGAAACCTTAATGCAATTGACAAGTTTCTGCATGGTCGCTCCCTCGCTGTATCTCGTAAACATTTCCAGCACCACCGGGAAGGGCAAAGGCATTTGAAGCGGCAGGAAAACAGGTCTGTGATTGCGTGGTGTGGAGCTGCAAGCGCAGGACTGGTTTCATCAACAGACAGGGCGTATATGAAAGCTCCCCGTCCCTCGTCCCACGCCGGTCTTCGGGACAAAATGTCTCGAACTTATGGAAACACTCACGAAAAAGCAGATGGATTTTTCTCTCAAAATAAAAATGAGCGGGAAGCCATTTTTAGGGCTTTCCCGCCTTGATTGTCTGTCAGCAAAGACGGGCGAGACTGTCAACGGCAGTACTGTAAGCGCCGTTTATCTTGATCGTTGACTGGCTCGGCTGGCTTTGCTATCTCCTTAGCAAACGGATTTTTTCTATCTAATAAGTATTTCTTTTCCTTGGGTAATCGATATTCCTTCCCCATCATTTAGTCGTATCAAGCGAACGCCTTTATCCTTTTCGTATTTTTGACATCGTTCTTCAAAGCAGTCATATCTCTTTAAGAATTTATTATAATGCGGTATTACTTCAATGTCTGTTAAATTCATTGCTGAAAAATCAGTAATTTCCCACTGGTTCATTTCAGGAGAAAACACATTAATAATCCCAATTGTCGGAGTCATAACCAACGCACCTGCACTCCAACCAATAAGAACTTTTTCAGAAGCGATTTTCTGCAATACCTTTTTCGCGTTTTGCTTTTTCAATGAGTTTAACAGATAATACGGATTTCCGCCAATAAACTCAACAACATCATAGATGAGCAAATCTTGAATAGGCTGTTTATCAATATCAATAATATCTACATCTAAATGAAGACTATTAAGCTCAGATATACACCTCGCGACATGATAGTTGTTTTCTTTATATTCATTATCGGCCGTTACAACTAAGGCCGATTTTCCAGATTTGATTGTTGAAGAAAGACTGGATTTCAATGCTGAGCTTGATAATCCATTGGAACAAAGTATTAACATTTCTAACCTCCATAAATTCCAGCTTGTCACTCTCTATTTTCTCTTTCCTCTTTGCGACACATAGCTTTTCGCCAGTTTGGATTTTTGGACAATCCGGGTCAGCCCCAGCAGATAGTCGGCGGTCACGCCGTAAAACTTTGCCAGCTTGATAAAGGCATAATGGCTGATGTCTTTGAAGTCGTCCGTTTCATAGCTGCCCAGCGCAGACTTAGAGAGGTGGGTTTGCTCCGCAAACTGTTCCAGTGTCAGCCACACTCCACACGCAGGTCTTTTAATCGTTCCTGTATTGTTAATACCATGCTCCCCCTCTGCACATTCTGTCCTTACTGGTTAAAACCACATAGATTTTTCATCTTTGAAGTGTGGTGTTTCACTTTCTTGATAGGGGTCATATTGGTTTTCATTACACCCAAACTCTTTCAAAAAGCAGATTTTATCATCAGGTGTCCATTCGATAAGGGAGATACCATCAAACACTTCTACTCTCCCATCATTCATAGCGTTTTTGAAATACCATTCAACAACCGTCTGATTTCCCTTATGAAAATACTGCTTTATATCCCATTGGAAAACGGTTCCCCGTGTGTTCCATTCATCAAACCAATGCTTGATTTTTTCAGAGCCTTTATATTCCGGCCCCCAGCCTTCAATGTAAAGCACATTGTCAGCAAATATATCCAATATTCCTAAATCAGCCTTTTGCAGCCACATATCAAACCACAGTTTAATGACTTCTTCTCTTTTTTCCATAATCGGCTCCTTTCCCTATCTATTCTACCACGATTCCGAGAGCATGGAAATAGTCAGTTTTCCGGGTGGATTTCCGACTTTATGGTAATGGCAGAAAACAGCAAGTAAACGGAAAAGGAGATCTGCTATGGACAGTTAGGGCTTAAAAAGTCCTTGATTTTCAAGGCTTCCAGAGAGCAAAACCGGGAGAAGTGGTATAAAGTATCGTCCTCCCCCCCCCCCCCGGAAACGCCGCCCTAACCGTCCACAAAACACGATATGACAAGCACAATTTATATTCATCAGCCGGAGAAATCCGTCAGCTTTATCCGGCTCCCGAATTTCCTCTTTGAAGCCCCTACATTTACGCCCCTGTCCAACGAAGCGAAGATACTATATGCCTTTATCCTGCGCCGGACAGGGTTGTCACGCAAGAACAGCTGGACAGACAAGTACGGGCGAACGAAAACCCGCCGCTATGGTATTACCCATGCGGCGGCATACATAAAAATCTTATTTGTGTTCTGCAAGCGTGACTTTCATATCCTGAGCATTGATGATTGTTTCCTTTTTGCACTTCGGGCAGTAGAGAGGGAAGTTTCTTAATTCTGTATCTTCCTGTATCATTGTACGAATTTTATTGCCGCAGATAGGGCACAGTATCCATTGTTGCCTACTCATTTCTATTATCCTTCGTTTGAGACAATTTCTCATTCATTTTTCTTACATTATATCTGCCTATACCAAACTGTATTATCCATATAACTACAAAAATGAAAGCGAAAATCCCAAAATAAATTAAAAATCCAACTACACTATGCTCCATCCAATATGCAAAATAAGCAATTGGCAGCATTATTACTGAAATAATTGAAAAATAAATTCCTGTCTGCTTTACAATGCTCCAACTATCCATTTCCCATATTACTGAACTTGCCGCAAATCCCACACCTAATATTCCACAAAGAATTGTTTGCAAAATGACAGCATTGATTTCATTTCCCATAATTGATATGAGTTCGGGTACACAAGGCGAGTAATATCCATTTGCCCAACCAAGAGAAATCAAGATTGTAATTAAATAGCCCATTGTAATTCCAAGTGGAAACCCTAAAAGACTACGCTTAATAATTTTCTTTTTCATAACATTCACCTCATATTCCTAATATCTTTTTTAGTTTTGGAACATAGCGTCTGGATACATATGTTGTTATTCCATTTGATAATTTAACGCAAATTGTACCTGTAAAACTCAAGTCAAAATTATTGACTTTTTTTAAGTTGATAATTTCCGAATTTGATATACGAATGAATTGATTAGAGGGTAATCGATTTTCTATCTCATATAACCTAAGTCGAAGAATATATTCCCCTTTGT
>CAJUOO010000053.1 GCA_910588535.1 uncultured Lachnospiraceae bacterium
GCAAAAATGAAGCTGCCGCTTCACGAATTTCCATTCGTTAAAGCGACAGCCCCTTATTTTTGTGAGAAACGTTCAAGTGATGTTTAAAATCAACAAAGGATTGACTTATATTTTGCGGAGGATAATAATATGCTCATTCGACATGGTGGAAGATTTTACGCCGCTTTTATTTGTAGGAGAATTTAGAGAAGGCATAACTTTGTTAATAATATTTCTATCAATTGTGTGGATATGTTGAAGTCTATAATGTGCAGCAATTTCAGAAATAATTCTATCGGTTAATAGTAACTCTCCTTTTACTGTTCTATTGCCGACAACCCAAAACTGATAACCTCCCGATTTTGTTTTGTTTGATATAGCAGCAATAGAATTGTTTAAATCTAAATAAAAGCTATAGACATCTCCAGCACGTTCTAAATCGACATTCTTAATTCGTTCTAGTGATGTCCGCAGGGTGGTGCTGGGAATAGTATATTCAAAACCGTTTTTAAATTTATTTCCACCCATTAGTGTTTTATCAATGCGCATAATTTCTTTTTCAGATAGTTCAAACAAATCAAGCCATTGTAGTGATAATCGGCTATATTCACCATATGCCACAGTTGTTCTACTGTCTCCATAAGGCGGTGAAGTAATAACAAGATCCACAGAATTGTTAGGCACATCTTCTAAAGTAGCAGCATTGTTTTGAAATATAGATATCGATGAATCTACCCCCACATTTGTACAAACTTTATCAAATAAGTTCATTTTTTCAATGTTACGATTTAAAATAGTTGTAAACGTTTTTATAACATCTGGTTCAAATTGATCCACTTTGCTTGGAGGCATACGAAACATTTTAAATTCGCCATTTCGCTTATTTGAAACAAATCGTATTGTTTCACTGAAAGCAACAAAAATAAAATCTCGTATATCTTTATTATTAATCTTGTGAATTTCTTTTTTTATGAATGATAGTAGCAGAATCACACGGGGTTTAAACCAGTATCCTATGTTTTTAAAATTTGGTACATTAATATCAATGTGATTTTCTTGTGTATATTTTAGCAAATACTCTGGTGCTTTAGTTCCCCATCCATCTTTGGCCGTCAAATCTAGTTTGTAAACACAACGCATGATTTCATCAACGCTATTGATAGGAAGAGTATATTGTTTATAAACGTGATCCAATCGATAAAATAAAGATTGTGATTCTTGCTGTAATAAATTAATATCTAAACGTGTAGTTTTTACCTTACTTAAGTATAGAGCAAGTGGATTGATATCATTACCATAAATTGTTTTTGTTCCGGCAAGCATACTTTCAACTAACACAGTTCCTGAGCCTGAGAAAGGATCGAAAATTGTCTCTACATTCTGCACTTCTTTTACTAATTTTATAATATTACGGCTGATTGGACAAACCATCATAGCTGGATAATTGTGAATACCATGAGTATATTCTCTAACATCATTATACTTAAAGTCCCAAAAATCTTTAGGTAATGAAGTGAGTGTAGATATCAATTTTTGATCTTCTTGTGTAATAGTGTTGTTTGCTATTATTGGTGACATATTAACTATATCCTTCTTTACTATGGAGTTCTTCTTCGTGGGTTTTATTTTCTACTATGTAGATGATATCATGATGTTATCCTTTATGTGGAACTTCTTACTGATAATTTCTTTGTTACTCTATTTGGATTTCCATACACATAATGCATTTGGTTACTCACATAGAATGTATCCATGTAACACTTAGATAATTTATACAGATCTCCACGGTTTGTTAGATATATTATATATTGAGATGAGAATAAAAACAAGGAATATTTCGAATACAGCCAAAAACTCGCTTTTTTCCAATTTGTGGACACTCCCTTAAGCTCTTGCTATCTTTCTGCCAATATTGTATAATCGCAGCATGGGGCTAAAAGGAGCAGTGATACCAATTGGCATGCCATGTCATAGATATACATAAGAAAGTCATGTGGAGGTAGAAACACATGTACTGTGTGGGGGATAGTTTGTCTGGAATGGAAAGTAAGGTATGCACCTTAAGAGGAGGAGAGTGTGCAAATATGCTGTATGTAGTGGGAATTGGTCCGGGAGGTCCAGCGTATATGACAAAGGAGGCAGAGGATGCTCTGTGGGAGAGTGATATTATATTTGGAGATACAACTTGTGTGAAATTAATAAAGGCATATTATCCACATAAAGAGTATGATATTACGATAACACAGGATGAGAAAGCATATTGCGAGAGAGCTTTGGCGGAATCGGAAAAAGGAAGATGTGTTTCTTATATCTGCAGTGGGGATAGTGCTGTGTATGGAGCAGCAGCTTTGATTTACAGAATGGCAGAGGAACACCAGATTGCAGAAAAGCAGATTGATGTGATTGCAGGTGTTACCGCGGCATTAAGTGGAGGAGCTGTCTTGGGCGCTCCTTTATCTGGTGATTTTATGGTGGTAAGCTTAGATGATCGGCAAACATCATGGGAAAAAATAGAGAGACGAATATCCTGTGCAGCCATGAGTGACACCATTTTATGTCTCTATAATACTACCAGTGAAAAACAATATCATACTCTAAGGCGTGTCTGTGATCTGGTGCTTGAATATCAGTCGGAAAAAACAGTTTGTGGCTATGTAGAAAATATAGGAAGAGAGGGAGAAAGCTACAAGATTGTAAGCCTAAAAGAATTAAAAGAGATTGAGCCAGATGATATTGCCACTATATTTATTGGAAATTCTGAAACAGTTGAAGTAATGGGCAAGATGGTGACATACCATATATAATAAAAATACAAAATCAGGAGGAAATGCTTCTATGAGCATAACCTTCTGATTTTGTATATAAGAATAGTTCGCATAGACAATTCTTTGAGTTGACAATTTTCAAACAAGATAAAATAACATTCTATTAACGGAATATAGGGTAAAAATCAATAAACATAGCTTAGCTTTCCAAAAAAGCTTTCTGTTTTTCCAGCTCCTCTGGTACAGCATCGCCACGTACCCGGAAGCGTTGACAAGCAGCTTCCACATGATGAAGCTTCTGTCCGGTACGTACATTGTATGCTTCCAGCATTTCTTTATAGAGGGGATTTGCTGTTAGTTTTGCGCGAATCCCAGCAGAGAATGGACAATGCATAAAGAGGATGGCTCTTGCAACTTTATTAAGGCGAGGAGAACCATTTCCCTCAAATAATATCCACATTGTATAGTCGTTGACAAACATTTCTTTATAGTTGTTTTTTGCTTTTTGAAGAGCCGTTTTAACCTTATCTTTTGCGTCTGTCGACAGATCTGGATTTTTTCGGTAAAACTGAGCATAATCACAGTATTCACTTGTCAGTGAGCGCTCAGAGAGATCGTTCCAGCGAACGCCTTGAATCCGCTTGCACATCTCCCAGCGATATTCTCCGGTTAGACGAATAATGCTGTCGGAGAGACTTTCCATATGGAAGGCGGGCAAGAACATTCGCGCTGGAGTGGTGCGCTTCTTTCCCTCAATTTCCTGCCACATAACACTTCGATTTCCAGCACATGGTGTCAATATAATATCAGGAAGAATCTCAACCTGTATCGGTTCGCGCACAATACTGTGCTCAGGACTGCTGAAATTGGTTTCGCGGTAATATGCAGAATAATCTGTGTTTCGTATCATCTGGAACACAGTATCCACAGCCGTCTCTGTGACAAAAGCCTGATCGAGGGTTTTAAATACATTGTGCTCGGAAAAGACAGGGCAGAAGGTAGTGATACGCCCAAAGGTGATTTTGTGCACTGTGGGGAATACACTTTCCAGCTCAAATTTTACCCACTCGATAGGGTTCTTTAATTTCTCTGCCTCTTCTGCCTCAGTGATTTCTCCTTTATTTTTTTGCTCTCTTAAGTGAGCGGGGAAATCATTGTCAAATTCATTGCGGCTTGGTTCTTTCTTGCCATTGTAGATAGCGAGAAGCCACTGGTAGAAGGTGTAGACGCGCCCCTCAGCTTTTTGGTCAAGCTGAATGGCAAGTCTGTACATAAGCTTGGCGTTGGCGGAGCCGGCAAGACCTTCGTCCATATATCCAAAGTGAAGGAACATTTTGACAGGAACAGGGATGGTAGAATCTTTCAGGCTGTTTAAAAATGCAGCCATATAGATGGGATAAAATGCCTTTGTGATTTTAAGACGCAAAGTCCGGCAGTTGTCATCTGTTCCATTTTTGTCCGCCATATTTTTATATTGTTCAAGTAATTTTTTAAATTCTTGACAGGTAGTAATATCTAGCCCTGTGTAAGAGAGAATCCGGTCTAGGGAACCTTCTAGATCGGAATCGTTGACTTCATTTACAGAAGGTACAGCCTCGCTGTTTTCAAGCCTTTGCTGATAGCGAGCAAACCTTTGCTGACAAAGATCTTTGTCCACATAGGCACATCGCTCAATTTGCTCTGAGATGGAGGCGATAGCGTCATCTGTCTTTGTGCAGTCAGCTTCCTCGCTTTTTAGATAGAGCCGCAAGGAGGTAAATAGCTCATACAGGTCGATGGAATCTCTGTTTAGCAGGTTACTGCTGAAAAGCTTCATATAATCATAGATTTCCTGACATGCTGTCACCACGCTTTGTACATCCTTGCTCGCCTGCATTAAAAAGCCTTCTGCAAGTGCAGAGGAGGACAGGAAGGAATACTTCACTGTATTGGCGGCGTTAAAGTTTGTATAGTAGGGAGCGAGATAGTAGTCAGGCTTATTCTGCACAGAAAGTTTTTCTGCCGATTCTAGTGTGGACAAGGATTTAACAGGTGCGTTTGTACTCTCACAAAGACTTTTGTAGCTGTTATAATAGGTGAATAGCATCTTGTGAAAATCGTCCGCCTGCTGTTTTGAGATCTCATATGCATGAAAAAGGGCAGATGTCTGTCTGGCACTGCTGTACAAGAAAAAGTGAGTGATTTCAGGAATCTTTAATAAAGCCTGCAGATCAGCAAGTCGGTGGTAGGGATAGACACCTGTCTGCGTGTCCTCTATCGTCTCATAGGATAAAGAGTGGCTGCCCTGATATAGATCACAGAGTCCAATGACGTCACCCTTGCCAAGAAGAAGTTCTCCGCCGGGGAAGAAGGCACGCACCTTGCCACCTGCGATAATATGCAGGTTGTCAAGTGGCTGGCCTGCTTGATATAATATATTACCTTTTTTCGTTTCCTTTGCTGCCATAATATCCTCCCAGAATTCATTTTTATAAGCAGTTTGGAGGAGATTTCCAAACCTTGCATTATGGTAATTTCAGTATACTATAAAAAAGCAAATAAAGGAATATACAAATTTGTTACTGTAATATATTTTTAGGTGTATATTTTTGGGGAGATAGATTTTTGTTGAAGTATCAGATATTTTTTATACTTTTGTTGTGAGGCAGAAGGGAACAGATGGCAGGTCAAATATGCTCGAAGGAATTCAAATAAAAAAATAAGTAGTCCAATGCAGGAAAATGTGGTAGAATAGAAAAATGAATAGCAAACAATTCAAAAATAATCACAAAAGAAATAGTATGGCATAAAAATGGAGGTTTAAGGCTATGCAAAAAAATATGGAGAATATTTTGATCTCAATTCCGTGTTCGGATAGTACTGGTACTGGCAAGAAGAGGGAGCCGGTCTCTAGAGTACTTCTTAAGTTGAGTGGGGAGGCGTTAGCAGGAGATCGCAAGACGGGCTTTGATGAGATTACCGTGATGGATGTGGCGAGACAGGTAAGATGCCTTGTCGATGATGCAATACAGGTCGGCGTGGTGATCGGGGGTGGAAACTTCTGGAGAGGAAGAACCAGCGAGACGATTGATAGGACGAAGGCAGATCAGATTGGTATGTTGGCAACAGTGATGAACTGCATCTATACCTCGGAGATTTTCCGATATGCAGGGATGAAGACAAGAATTATGACACCGTTTGCGTGTGGCACATTTACGGATGTATTTTCCAAGGATGCTGCGAATGAGGCATTTGGCAGGAAAGAGGTTGTATTTTTTGCAGGAGGTACAGGGCATCCTTATTTTTCGACAGATATGGGGGCGGCTCTTCGCGCCATTGAGATAGAGGCAGATTTGATTCTTGCTGCAAGAGCGATCGATGGTGTATATGATTCTGATCCAAAGGTGAATCCTGAGGCAAAGAAGTATGATACGATAACGATGAAGGAGGTTGTGGAGCAGCAGCTTGGCGTGATGGATCTGGCAGCGGCGGTGCTTTGTATGGAGAATAAGATGCCGATGAAGGTATTTGGGCTACAGGAGAAGGAGAGTATTATTCGTGCTGTGAAGGGAAGCTCAGACGGTACGACAATTACAGTATAAGGTATTAGGATAAAAGAATAGTCAGGAGGAATGTGAAGATGGAAATCAAACAATTTGAGGACAAGATGGGAAAATCACTGGAGAACCTTAAGGCAGAGTATATGACAATCCGCGCGGGCAGAGCGAATCCACATCTGCTTGACAAGATTAGAATAGATTATTATGGTACGCCGTCTTCTCTGCAACAGGTTGCCAATGTATCCGTGCCAGAGGCGAGAGTGATTCAGATTCAGCCGTGGGAGAGCAAACTTATCAAGGAGATTGAGAAGGCGATCATGGCTTCAGATATAGGAATTACACCTAGCAATGATGGAAGAATTATCCGTCTGGTGTTCCCTGAGCTAACGGAGGATAGAAGAAAAGAGCTTGTCAAGGATGTAAAGAAAAAGGGAGAGGCCACAAAGGTTGCCGTCCGCAATATTAGGCGAGATGCCAATGATGCCATCAAGAAGGCTGTGAAGGCGACGGAGATTTCTGAGGATGAACAAAAGCAGCTAGAGGAGAAGGTACAGAAGGTGACGGATAAGTATATCACTGAGGTTGACAAGATGGTTGAGGAGAAGTCAAAGGAGATACTTACAGTATAGTAATAGAAAAGATAAGGGCGGTTCGTGCAGGCGGCCGTCCCTTTGTAGTACACGAATGTTTGAGTGATAGATATATTCGTGTATGGCGGACATGTTTGTGTACATGCTCTAGGATTTCATGTACAATATGTGTTCAAGAAAGAGGAGGAATATGGCACAGGAGAAGCAGCTTAAGGTGCCACAGCATGTGGCTATTATTATGGATGGAAATGGTAGATGGGCAAAAAAGCGGTTTCTTCCGCGCAATGCAGGACATACGCAGGGCAGCAGAAGGGTGGAGGAAATCTGCCGGGAGGCGTGGCAGATTGGCATTAAGTATCTGACGCTCTATGCTTTCTCTACTGAGAATTGGTCAAGACCAGAAGAGGAAGTGCGTGCACTGTTGAAAATCCTTAGAAATTATCTGAAAGAGAGCATAAAAAAAGCGACAGAAAATAATATGAGAGTACGCGTCATTGGAGATAGAAGCCGGCTGGACGCAGATATAAGAGAGAGCATTGAGCGCTTGGAGGAAGTATCTGCGGCAAATACAGGGCTTAATTTTCAGATAGCCTTAAATTATGGATCGCGCGATGAGATGATGCGTGCGGTAAGGCGGCTACTATCAGATTATGACAAGGGAGCGATAACACAGGAGCAGCTTACGGAGAAAGTTTTTTCTGGTTATCTGGACACTTGTGATATTCCAGATCCAGATCTGTTGATCCGCACAAGTGGGGAGGAGAGGCTCTCCAATTTTCTATTATGGCAATGTGCCTACACAGAGTTTTATTTTCCAGAAGTTTTATGGCCAGATTTTGATAAAAATGAGCTAAAGAAAGCAGTTGAGGAATATACAAGAAGAGATAGGCGCTATGGCGGTATAAAGGGGGAATAATCCATGCTAAAGAAGCTTTTTACCAGAGCGACGCTCATTCGTACCCTGAGCTCGATCTTGTTGGTTATCGTGGCGCTTGTCACGTTGATTGCGGGAGGAAATCTTTTGTTTGCAACTATGCTTGCAGTCTCTCTTATCGGGCAGTATGAGTTATACCGGGTGATTTCCATGCAGAAGAGCTTTTTGGGGTTTTCGGGCTATCTAGCGACAGCGGGATATTATCTGCTGTTATTTTTGGATCTGCATGGATATAGTATGCCTTTGATCCTTGCTTTTTTGATTGTGCTGATGGCTGTGTATGTATTTTCTTTTCCTAGGTATAAGGCAGGTGAGATCTGCCATGTCTATTTTGGATTTTTTTATGTGTCGGTGATGATATCTTATGTATATCAGATACGGGAGCTGACAAATGGAGTCTTTTTGGTCTTTTTGATATTCTTGAGCTCATGGATCTGTGATACTTGCGCGTATCTGGTGGGCGTGATGGCAGGAAAACACAAGCTTGCACCTAAGCTTAGCCCGAATAAGTCCATTGAGGGAAGCATTGGCGGGATTGTGGGGGCTGTTCTTCTGGGAGCTCTCTATGGAGGTGTGTTTTGTGAAAATTTAGCGGGAGCATTTCGAGATCCTTCTGTGGGATGCGCGATTGTCTGCGGGCTGGGAGCTGTGATTTCTCAGATTGGAGATCTGGCAGCCTCTGGGATCAAGCGCAATTATGAGAAAAAGGATTATGGGCATTTGATACCGGGACATGGGGGAATTATGGATCGATTTGATTCTGTGATTTTCGTGGCGCCGGCTATTTATTTTCTAATACAATATATAAAATAGCACAGCATTTGTATCTGTATATGTTGGCACAAAGTAGCTTTCTGTACGAAAGAAACGCAGTCAGAAGAATGACAGATTACAGTGTGAGAGGCTGATTTAGGAAAGGTATGGGAAAGAATGAAGAAGATTGCAATTCTTGGTTCCACTGGCTCCATAGGGACACAGACGCTTGAGGTGGTAAGAGCAAACGGTGATATACAGGTGACGGCACTTGCGGCAGGGAGTAATATATCACTGTTGGAGAAGCAGATAAGAGAATTTAAGCCAAAACTTGTCTGTGTGTGGGATGAGAACAAGGCAAAGGAATTAAAACTCTGCACGGCAGATCTTTTTGTGGAAATCTGTTCTGGCATGGAGGGACTTATCAAAGTGGCCTTGGAGCCTGAAAGTGAACTTTTGGTTACAGCGATAGTGGGAATGATCGGGCTTCGTCCCACCATTGCAGCGATAGAGGCAGGAAAAGACATCGCTCTTGCCAACAAAGAAACCTTGGTGACGGCAGGACATCTGATTATGCCTCTGGCAAAAGAGAAAAAGATTAAGATTCTTCCGGTGGACAGTGAGCACAGTGCGATATTTCAGTGCCTGCAGGGGAGAAATGGTTCTGATGCCTGTGTTCCCTGCAATTCTTCCTCCGAGATAGAGAAGATTTTATTGACGGCGTCGGGAGGACCTTTCCGGGGCCTTGCCAAGGAGCAGATGAGAGAGATAAAGCCGGAGGATGCCCTAAAGCATCCAAGCTGGTCCATGGGTAGAAAGATCACCATAGATTCAGCTACGATGGTAAATAAAGGGCTGGAGGTTATGGAGGCAAAGTGGCTGTTTGGCGTGGAGCCGTCCGATATCACGGTGGTCGTTCAGCCCAAAAGCATTATCCATTCGATGGTGCAGTTTCGGGATGGTGCAGTGATGGCGCAGCTTGGAACACCTGATATGAAGCTGCCAATTCAGTACGCGCTCTATTATCCAGAGAGGCGGTCTTTAAAGGGAGAGAGGCTGGATTTCTGGAAGCTTGGCGGGCTGATATTTGAGAAACCAGATATGGAGAATTTTGATGGGCTTAGGCTGGCATATCAGGCGATTCATAAGGGAGGCTCGATGCCGACGGTGTACAATGCAGCGAATGAGCTTGCTGTTCATGATTTTTTGGAGGGACGATTGTCCTTCTTGGGAATAACAGAGCGGATTGAAGCTGCTATGGAGGCTCATCATGTAATAGAAAATCCAAGTGTGGAGGAGATTCTTGAGACAGAGCGGTGGGCAGTTGGCAGAGCATAGGGATGATTAGGATAGAATACAAAGAAGTGGTATAAAATAAAAAGATGGTGAATAGTTACTATCAAGTGATATAGATTGGAAAATTATGCTTTTTCAATTTGCAATTAGAGTCAGAGTCTTAAATATGCCTTGATCACAGTCAAAAATCTAATATTTTCGATGCGTATCATCGCAGTAAACGGCTCTGGCATGGAAGATTAGAACATAATAAATGAGGAGTAGGTATGGGAATTGTAATAGCGTTGTTGGTGTTCGGCTTTCTGGTATTTTTTCATGAGCTTGGACATTTTTTACTGGCAAAGAAGAATGGAATAGCGGTGACAGAGTTTTCTATTGGAATGGGTCCTAGATTGTTTTCTTTTGTAAGGGGAGAGACACGGTACTCATTAAAAGCATTTCCGTTTGGCGGTTCCTGTCAGATGCTGGGGGAGGACGGAGAGAGCACAGATGAGAGTGCATTTCATAACCGTTCTGTCTGGGCTAGGATCTCAGTGGTTGTGGCAGGTCCTATCTTTAATTTTATCCTAGCCTTTTTGCTTGCGCTGATTGTAATCGGTTATGTGGGCTATGATAAACCTGTGGTGATCGGAGTGATGGAAGGCTTCCCAGCCGAGGAGGCAGGGCTTATGGAGGGGGATGTCATCACTAGGATCAATAACCAGAAGGTGACAATCTACCGTGATGTGCAGTTTTATTTGGCAGTCAATACTGGAAAAACAGTGACTATATGTGTCGATCGTGCCGGTGAGGAACTTATGTTTACCATCACTCCGAAACAGGATGAAAATGGCGCATACTATATGGGAATCTACAGTTCTGCCATCCGCACAAAGGCAAAAGGACTGGAGGTTTTAAAATACAGCCTGTACGAAGTCAAATACCAGATGGGAGTGGTGATAAAGAGCATTGGCATGTTGTTTAATGGCAGCGTGTCGGTAAATGATCTCAGTGGACCTGTCGGTATAGTGGATATGGTCGGAGAGGTGGTGGAGGAGAGCACCAGCGAGGAAGTTGACACGAAGACAAATGTGTTGAGTGTGTTGTTAAATATTATTAATTTCTCCATTATGTTAAGTGCCAATCTGGGCGTGATGAATCTTCTGCCCATTCCGGCGCTTGACGGCGGACGACTTGTATTTTTGATTGTGGAGGCAGTGAGAGGAAAGCCGATCGACAGAGAGAAGGAAGGTATGGTTCATTTTGTAGGTCTGGTGCTCTTGATGGTTCTTATGGTGTATGTAATGTTTAATGATTTTAGGAGGATATTCTAGTGAGAGAATATACTAGAGTGATCAAGATTGGAGATAAAGTGATTGGCGGCGGCAATCCTGTATTGATCCAGTCGATGACGAATACAAGGACGGAGGATGTGAGGGCGACTGTGGAGCAGATCAGGCGCCTTCAGTCTGCGGGCTGTGAGATTGTCCGTGTCACAGTGCCCACAGAGGAAGCAGCGACGGCATTGCGGGAGATTAAAAAACAGATACAGATTCCACTGGTGGCGGATATTCATTTTGACTATCGCATGGCGATCCTTGCGATAGAGAATGGCGCGGACAAGATTCGGATCAATCCGGGAAATATCGGTGGGCCAGAGAAGCTGCGAGCGGTTGTCAGCGCGGCGAAGAAGAGAAATATACCGATCCGCGTGGGCGTCAACAGTGGGTCCTTAGAGAAGCCGCTAATAGAAAAATATGGCGGCGTGACAGCAGAAGGACTGGTGGAGAGTGCTCTGGACAAGGTGCATATGATCGAAGAATATGATTATGCCAATTTGGTGATCAGCATTAAATCCTCGAATGTACTTATGTGTGTCAAGGCACATGAATTGATTGATAAACAGACCACCTACCCTCTTCATGTAGGGATCACAGAAGCAGGAACACTGTATGCAGGAAATATTAAATCTGCAGTTGGGCTTGGCATGATTCTTGGACAGGGAATTGGTGACACGATTCGGGTATCCCTGACAGGAGATCCTGTGGAGGAGATAAAATCTGCCAAGCTGATTCTTCGCACATTAGGACTTAGAAAAGGGGGCATTGAGGTAGTGTCCTGTCCAACTTGTGGCAGAACAAAGATTGATCTGATAGGTCTTGCCAATCAAGTGGAGAGGATGGTGCAAGAATTTGATCATCTAACTCTCAAGGTTGCGGTGATGGGGTGTGTGGTAAATGGACCCGGAGAGGCAAAGGAAGCAGATCTGGGGATCGCGGGAGGCAAGGGAGAAGGACTGCTGATCAAAAAAGGAGAGATAATTAGAAAGCTTCCAGAAAATGAGTTGCTGCCTGCACTTAGAAAAGAACTGGAGCTGTGGGCTTAGTTGTTGCTGAATGTGGGCTTTTCGATCGAAAAGTAGACCAAGAGAATTATAAGCGAGAATCTATTTTTATGGTAGTGTTTTTGTGGAGAAAGGGGAATTGTTGTGGGGAAGGTTTTTTTTGATGTTTTTCCGACACTGCAATTAAATCCAGATGTGTCAGAGCTTTTAGCCGATGTTGAGGTGACGAAGATCACCACGAACAAGGAGAAAAGCTCTCTTCGCATTTATATTGACAGCAGAAGGCTGATACATAAAAAAAGTATCTATTATATGGAGGACAGCATAGCCACCCAATTTTTTCCGGGAAACGGCACAAGCATTAAAGTGGTGGAGAATTACCATCTGTCTGAGCAGTATACGCCAGAGAAGTTATTGGAGTCCTATAAGGACAGTATTCTGACAGAGCTTCGCAGCTATAATGCGATTGAGTACAGTTTATTTAAGAAGGCAGATACAGAATTTACCGAGGAATCCGTACTGCAGCTTACCTTGGAGGACAGTGTTGTCGCGCGGGAGAAGGCGGAGGAGCTTAAGAGGATTCTGGAGAAAATTTTTGTGGAGCGCTGTGGCTTTCCAGTGGAAGCTCGCGTGCATTTTAAAGAAAGAGGAGAGGATAAAAAACGTCTTTTGGATGAACAGCGCCTGAAACTTGAGGTGATCCAGATTCAGAAAAATGCGGGCCTTATGGATGGAGTATCCGCGGATGCGCCCTTGGAGCCTGATGCGCAATCTCAGACAGTTCCCTCTTGGTCAGCGGAGGAGATGGCGGCGGCATATGGAGAGCCGGTCAAGCCAACCAGTCATGTGGAGAATACAAAGAGCAGTCCAGAGGTGAAAAAGTCCTTTGAGAAAAAGGAGAGCTTTTCAAAAAAATCGGCATATAAAAAATCGGACAATCCCGATGTGCTCTATGGAAGGGATTTTGATGAGGAGCCTACGCCAATTGAGCAGATTCAGACAGAGATGGGTGAGCTTGTGATTCGAGGAAAGATTATTGCACTTGACACAAGGGAGATCCGCGGGGAGAAGACAATTTTAATTTTTGATGTGACGGATTTTACAGATACGATCACAGTAAAGATGTTTGCCAGAAATGAGCAGCTTCCCGATATTATGCCACATGTCAAGCCGGGGGCATTTGTGAAGCTTAAGGGTGTGACGACGATCGATCGATTTGACGGGGAGCTTACGGTCGGATCGGTGGTTGGAATTAGGAAATGCAGCGATTTTACAGTGAAGCGCATGGATACGGCGGTAGAAAAGAGGGTGGAGCTTCACTGTCATACAAAGATGAGCGATATGGATGGCGTGGCAGATGTGAAGGATATTATTAAGCGTGCCATGGAGTGGGGGCACACTGCCATCGCAATTACGGATCATGGAAATGTTGCTGCTTTTCCTGTGGCAAATCATGAAACAGACGGAAAGTTTAAGATATTGTACGGGTGTGAGGGATATTTGGTTGATGATCTGAAGGATATTGTAGAACATTCAGAAAATCAGAGCCTTGCGGGTACGTATGTGGTTTTTGATATTGAGACGACGGGCTTTAGTCCGATGAATAACCAGATCATTGAGATTGGGGCGGTAAAGGTATCAGAGGGACAGATCACGGATCGTTTTAGTGAATTTATTAATCCGAGAGAGCCTATTCCATTTGAGATAGAGAAGTTGACGGGAATCAATGACGAGATGGTGATTCATTCGCCCGGAATCGAGGAGGTGTTGCCGAGATTTCTCGCATTTAGCGAGGGTGCTGTTATGGTGGCACACAACGCCAGCTTTGATATGAGTTTTCTCTATGCCAACGCAAGACGGTTGAATATTCCCCTTAAAAAGACGGTGGTTGACACGGTGGGACTTGCTAGGGTGTTGCTTCCTGAGCTTAACAAGTACAAGCTTGATGTGGTGGCGAAAGCACTTCATATCTCACTTGAGAACCATCACCGCGCTGTGGATGATGCGGAGGCGACAGCCGGGATCTTTCAGGCATTTATTCAGAAGCTTAGGGAGCGGGATATTGATACACTGGATAAGGTAAATGAGCTGAGTGCAATGTCTGCAGATGCGTTAAAGAAGCTTCCGTCTCATCACGTGATTTTGTTGGCAAAGAATGACACTGGGCGCATTAACTTGTATCGTCTGATCTCCATGTCCCATCTTGAGTATTTTCACAGACATCCAAGGATACCAAAAAGTGTGTTAAAAAAGTACAGGGAAGGGCTGATCATTGGCTCTGCCTGCGAAGCTGGAGAATTGTATCAGGCACTGCTTCGGGGAGCCTCGGAGGAGGAGATCGCTAGATTAGTGGACTTTTATGATTATCTGGAAATTCAGCCTCTGGGAAATAATGAATTTATGTTGCGGGGAGAGAATCCTACTGTGCAATCAAAGGAGGAACTGATACAATTTAATAAAAAGATTGTCGCTCTGGGAGAGCAGTACCACAAGCTTGTGGTTGCAACCTGTGATGTACATTTTTTAAATCCTGAGGATGAGGTATACCGCAGAATTATTATGGCCGGAAAGGGATTTAAGGATGCAGATAATCAGGCGCCTCTCTATCTTCGGACGACGGACGAGATGTTGGAGGAATTTGCTTATCTGGGGGCGGAGAAGGCGGAGGAGGTTGTGATCACAAACACAAATCGTATCGCTGCAATGTGCGAGAGAATTTCTCCGGTTCGCCCGGATAAATGTCCTCCGGTTATAGAAAATTCAGATCAGATTTTGAGGGATATTTGTTATGAGAAGGCGTATGCAATCTATGGGCAGACACTTCCCAAGGTAGTGGTGGAGAGGCTTGAGAGAGAGCTAAATTCCATTATATCCAACGGTTTTGCAGTTATGTATATTATTGCGCAGAAGCTGGTGTGGAAGTCAAATGAGGATGGGTATCTTGTGGGGTCGAGAGGTTCTGTCGGATCATCCTTTGTGGCGACAATGTCAGGTATCACGGAGGTAAATCCTTTAAGCCCTCATTATTATTGTGCAAAATGTCATTACAGCGATTTTGATTCTGAGCAGGTGCGCTCTTTTTCTGGCGGATCTGGCTGCGATATGCCAGATAAGTTTTGCCCGGAATGTGGAGAGCTGTTAAAAAAGGAGGGCTTTGATATTCCGTTTGAGACTTTTTTGGGTTTTAAGGGAAATAAGGAGCCAGATATTGATCTGAATTTTTCTGGAGAGTATCAGAGTAAGGCACATGATTATACAGAGGTGATTTTTGGAAAGGGACAGACCTTTCGCGCCGGGACCATAGGTACGCTGGCAGATAAGACGGCATATGGCTATGTTAAGAATTACTATGAGGAGCATGGGCAGAGAAAGAGAAAATGTGAGATCAACCGTATTGTACAGGGGTGTGTTGAGGTGCGGCGCACCACGGGACAGCATCCGGGCGGTATTATCGTGCTTCCTCTGGGGGAGGAGATCAATACTTTCACACCGGTGCAGCACCCGGCGAACGATATGGAGACCAAGACAGTGACCACGCATTTTGATTATCATTCCATCGATCACAATCTGTTGAAGCTTGATATTCTGGGACATGATGATCCGACGATGATTCGCATGTTGGAGGACTTGACCGGGCTTGATGCGAGGAAGATCCCGCTGGACAGCAAGGAAGTTATGTCCTTGTTTATGAATACCAGCGCGCTTGGCATAACACCGGAGGATATTGGGGGATGCAAGCTGGGAGCGCTTGGCATACCAGAGTTTGGCACAGACTTTGCTATGCAGATGGTAATAGATGCAAAGCCTACTTGTTTTGCAGATCTCATCCGCATATCAGGCTTGTCCCACGGCACAGATGTGTGGCTTGGCAATGCACAGACCTTGATTGAGGAGGGGAAGGCGACGATCTCCACCGCGATCTGTACTCGTGATGATATTATGATCTATTTGATTCATATGGGACTTGATAAGGAACTGTCCTTTACCATTATGGAGAGTGTGCGTAAGGGGAAAGGACTTAAGGAGGAGTGGGAGAAGGAGATGCTTGCCCACAATGTGCCAGATTGGTATATCTGGTCGTGCAAAAAAATTAAGTATATGTTTCCAAAGGCGCACGCTGCTGCCTATGTTATGATGGCTTGGCGTATTGCGTACTGTAAGGTGTTCTATCCGCTGGCTTATTATGCTGCTTTTTTTAGCATCCGTGCATCCGGGTTTTCTTATGAGCTGATGTGTCAGGGAAGGGAGAAGCTGGAATATTATATTTCTGATTATAAAAGGCGATATGATTCTCTATCCAATAAGGAGAAGGATACGCTTCGTGATATGCGGATTGCGCAGGAGATGTATGCGAGAGGTTATGAATTTATGCCGATGGATATTTACCGGGCAAAAGCTGCGAGATTTCAGATTATAGATGGAAAGTTGATGCCCGCGCTACATTCTATTGATGGGCTTGGGGATAAGGTGGCGATCCAGATTGTGGAAGCAGCAGGGCAGGGAGCCTTTCTGTCCAAGGAGGATTTTCAGATAAGGAGCAAGGCAGGAAAGACAATTACAGATTTGCTTAGCGATCTTGGTATATTGAAAGGGTTGCCTGAGACAAATCAGCTCTCATTGTTTGACTGGGCACAGTAGTGGAAATAACTATGTTTTTTTGAAAGGTCCGCCCGGCGAACTGTCTGTGATCCTCCGTCGCCCCGCTCTCGCTTAGTGAAAAACGCAGTGGACGCTAAGCCCGAAACTACCTCGCTAAGCGCCAGCGTTTTTCAATAGGTTCCTTGAGGACCACAGACAGTTCGCTGGGCTGTTTTTATCAGTTAGGCAGAACATGCTATATGGGCCTCTTTTGAAAATGATAAAAACTCATCTTACAAGATGTTATAAGATAGTATTGCATGTATACAACATCTTGTATAATTGGCACTTATTGCGATAGCCCCTTGTTGACTGTTTGGGAAAAGTTGGCTATAATAGGGGCAGTATATGGGCGTGTTTTTCATAGGAGTTTAGAGATTGTGGCTTGCCTAGAGAGGAGGACAGTGGAGGTTGCAGTGCAAGGATAGAACGATAGTGTAGGCTGTGGTATAAGATAAGGAGAAGAATAGAATGGATCAGGCGCAAGTGCAAAAGATATTAGTAGTAGTTGATATGCAGAATGATTTTGTAGAAGGTTCCCTTGGGACGAAAGAAGCCATGGAGGCGACGGATCATGCAGTGAAGAAACTAAAAGATTTTGAGGGGATAGTATATGTGACGCTTGACACACATTATCAGAACTATCTTCAGACAGCGGAAGGAAGAAAGTTGCCGGTTGTGCACTGCGTGCGCAAGTCTTATGGCTGGAGACTTCATGAGAAAATATTAAATGCACTGATGGGAAGAAAATATAATCTTATCGAGAAGGAGACCTTTGGCTCCACTGGGCTGGTGGATGAGATAGCAGAGTGGAAGAGCAGAGGAGAGATTGAGATTGAGTTGATTGGATTGTGCACCGATATCTGTGTGATCACCAACGCATTATTGCTTAAGACAAGCTTTCCAGAGGTGAAGATCTCTGTGGATGCGAGCTGCTGTGCAGGAGTCACTCCAGAGCTTCACAGGGCAGCGCTCAAGGTGATGGATTCCTGTCAGATTGATATTATCGGAGAGTGAGGACAGCGATGATAAGAGCAGTTGTATTTGATATGGATGGGGTGATATTTGATTCGGAGCGTCTGGTTATGGATTGCTGGAAGGAGATCGCAAAAAAGTATGCTATTCAAGGAATTGAGGAAGCATGCTTGGAGAGTCTTGGGGTCAATGCAAAGCAGACGCAGGAGATTATGGTCCGCAGATATGGGGTGGATTTTCCGTATAAACGATATGCGAAGGAGGCATCTGTCCTTTTTCACAGCCGTTATGATGGTGGGAGGCTTTTGAAGAAGAAGGGAATTGTGGAGCTTCTTACCTATCTTAAGGAGCAGAAGGCAAAGCTTGCAGTGGCATCTTCCACAAGATGGGAGATGGTGCAGAAGGAGCTTAAGGAGGGTGATCTGCTTAAATTTTTTGATGTTGTGATCGGAGGAGATATGGTGGAGAGAAGCAAGCCTGCACCTGATATATTTCTGATGGCATGTGAGCGACTAGGAGCAGTGCCAGAGGAAACGTATGTGATCGAAGACTCCTACAATGGAATCCGCGCCGCCTCAGCAGCCAATATGATTGCCATTATGGTGCCAGATCTTGTGGAGCCGACGGAGGAGATAAGGAAGCTTGCCAGTGAGATCTTTCCATCTCTTGTGGAGGTTAAGGAATACTTTAGACAGAAATGAGAAGAGACATGCAAAGAACAATGGATTATAGTATGAAAGTCCGAAAGATTACCGTTCCCAAGGGGCACCGTATTATTATTACCAGCGATATTCACGGAAATCTTTCTTATCTTAAGGGATTGCTCGATAAAGTATCTTTCTCGAAGGAGGATTATTTTTTCATAGCAGGTGATTTGGTGGAGAAGGGCGGAGATAGCCTTGCCACACTTCGCTACCTGATGGAGCTTGAGAGAACACATCATGTCTATATGGTTTATGGTAATGTGGATGCTAGTGTTCTTGAAAATATGAATTCTGTGGAGAGCTTTTACAAGCGCTATTGCAGGATGATGAAGCATTGGGGGAATAGTATCTATGAAGAAATGTTAAGAGAGCAGGGAAAATCTCTTGCAGAGCAGGGAGAACGTTCTCCGCAGGCGGTGGAGATGGAGCGCAGGGCAGGCGGGTGGGCAAAGAAAGCAGCAGAGGAGATTTCGGCGGAGGAAGCGCTGTTTCTTATCAGGGAGAAGTATGATAGGGAATTATCATTTATACAGAGTTTGCCAGTGCTTATAGATGCGGGGACATTTCTTGTCACTCATGCGGGGCTTCCCACGGAGGATTATAAAGAGCTGTCTGCTGAAGAAGTGTATCGAATGATAAAATGGGAGAGTTTTCAGGATGTTGATCTGCATTTTTCCCGCTATGTGTATGTTGGACATTGGCCAGTGACAATCTATGAGAGAGGCAGAATGGATTCCAGTCCGCTGATTAATCAGGAGAAGAAGATAATCAGTCTGGATGGAGGGTGTGCGGTGAAGCGTGATGGACAGCTTAATGCAGTGGTTCTTTCTGATATTGATTCAGAGGATTTCCAGATAGTAAGTTATGATGATTTTCCAAGGGCGATAGTGTTAGAAGCCAAAAAAGGAAGAGAAGGGGAATTCTGTTCCAGATGGAGTCATCGTTTTGTGGAGGAAATTAAGAAGGATGAGGAGGGAAGCTTGGTGCGGTTTCTTCACAATGGTGAAGAGAGCTGGGTTCCTGCTTCTTATCTGTGGGAAGAAGGCGAGGGCTTAAGCTGCAGCGATTACACGAACAGCGAGCTTGCACTTGACGCGGGAGATACGGTCTCTGTGATAGGCAGCTATCGAAAAGGGTATCTTGTGAGAAAAGATGGAGTGCTTGGCTGGTATTATGGGGCGTTAGATATATGTGGGGAAGAAAAATGGAAAGGAGATACAAAATGAGTGTGGAAAAAATAGGCTCAGGAGTAAGACGAGTTTACGCGGAGAAAAAAGAACCTTATGCTGTGAGGGCAAAGGAACTTAAGGAGGAGATAGGAAGCTATCTAAAGCTTGATACAGTGACGGGCGTCCGCGTTCTGATCCGTTATGATGTGGAAAATATATCTGAGGAAACGTTCGAAAGAGCTTGCAAGACCGTTTTTTCTGAGCCTCCGGTAGATATTTTATATAAAGAAAGCTTTGAGGTGGCGCCGGGTGCAAGGGTGTTCTCCGTGGAATATCTTCCGGGGCAATTTGATCAGAGAGCAGATTCTGCAGAACAGTGCATCCGTTTCCTAAATGAAGAAGAGACACCAGTGGTTCGCACGGCTGTCACCTATGTGATAGAGGGAGTGATCACAGAGGAGGAGCTTGCGCGCATTAAGAGTTACTGTATTAATCCCGTGGATTCTAGGGAGACAGATATGGAGAAGCCAGAAACTCTGATAGCGGAATTTGAAGAGCCGGCAGATGTGGCAGTTCTTGACGGATTTGTGGAGATGGAGAAGGAAGCATTTGAGAAGCTGTATCGTTCTTTGAATTTGGCGATGACCTTTAAGGATTTTCTTCATATTCAGAAGTATTTTAAAAATGAGGAAAAGAGAGATCCGTCCATGACAGAGATTCGGGTTCTGGATACCTATTGGTCGGATCACTGCCGCCATACCACTTTCTCGACAGAGCTTACAAAGGTTACATTTCAGGATGGTTACTGGAAAGAGCCTATGGAAAAAACATATAAGGAATATCTTTCCGACCGTGAGGAGATCTTTAAGGGCAGAGAGGATAAATTTGTCTGTCTTATGGATCTTGCTCTGATGGCGATGAGAAAACTGAAGAAGGAGGGCAAGCTTGACGATCAGGAGGAGAGCGAGGAGATCAATGCCTGCAGTATTGTGGTTCCAGTGGATATCACATATGAGGATGGAAGAACAGAGACAGAGGAATGGTTGGTGAATTTTAAGAACGAGACACATAACCATCCGACAGAGATTGAGCCATTCGGCGGCGCGGCGACCTGTCTGGGCGGCGCGATCCGTGATCCATTGTCCGGGCGTACCTATGTATATCAGGCTATGCGAATAACAGGTGCAGCAGATCCGACGACATCTCTCGATGATACATTAAAGGGCAAACTTCCGCAGAAAAAGCTGGTGCGCGGTGCGGCGAACGGCTATAGCTCTTACGGAAATCAGATTGGTCTTGCCACGGGCTATGTAAAAGAGATCTATCATCCTGATTATGTGGCGAAGAGAATGGAGCTTGGCGCAGTTATGGGTGCCGCGCCGAGAAAAAGTGTGATTCGTGAAACATCCGATCCGGGTGACAGTATTATTCTTCTTGGCGGAAGAACTGGGCGCGATGGCTGCGGCGGCGCGACAGGTTCCTCCAAGGTGCACACAGAGAGCTCGATTGAGACTTGCGGCGCGGAAGTGCAGAAGGGCAATGCACCCACAGAGAGAAAGATTCAGAGGCTGTTTCGCAGGGAGGAGGTAAGCCGCCTTATCAAGAAGTGCAATGATTTTGGTGCTGGCGGAGTGTCAGTTGCCATCGGGGAGCTGGCGGCTGGACTGCGCATTAATCTGGATAAGGTTCCAAAAAAATACGCTGGCTTGGATGGGACGGAGATCGCCATCTCAGAATCACAGGAGCGCATGGCTGTAGTTGTAGACAAAAAGGATGTGGCGGCATTTCTTGCCTATGCGCAGGAGGAGAATCTGGAGGCTGTCGAGGTGGCAGTGGTGACGGAAAGCCCAAGACTTTTGATGGAGTGGAGGGGGAAGGAAATTGTGAATATTTCCAGAGCCTTTCTGGATACCAATGGGGCACATCAGGAGACGGAGGTGCTTATGGAGATACCTTCAGAAACCTGTGAATATCTGGAGAGAAAGCCAGTGGAGGATGTGAGGGAAGCATGGCTTTCAAAGCTGCGTGACTTAAATGTATGCTCACAGAAGGGTCTGGTGGAGATGTTTGACGCTTCTATCGGCGCAGGCTCTGTGTATATGCCATATGGAGGTAAATATCAGCTTACAGAGGTGCAGACTATGGTGGCGAAGCTTCCTGTGTTAAAGGGAAGTACGGAGACCGTGACGATGATGAGCTATGGTTTTGATCCCTATCTGTCAAGCTGGAGTCCATATCATGGCGCGACCTATGCTGTGGTGGAATCTGTGGCAAAGATTGTGGCAGCAGGCGGTGATCTTCACCATATCCGTTTTACTTTCCAAGAATATTTCAGACGTATGACAGAGGAACCATCTCGCTGGAGCCAGCCTTTTGCAGCACTTTTGGGTGCGTATGCAGCACAGCTTGGTTTTGGGCTTCCTTCCATTGGAGGCAAGGATAGTATGTCGGGTACCTTTAATGAGATAGATGTTCCACCGACATTGGTTTCTTTTGCTGTGGATGTGGCAAAATACCCAGAGATTATCACACCAGAGCTAAAACAATCAGGAAATCATCTGGTGAAATTCATCATAGCACAGGATGAATATAAGCTTCCGATCTATGATAAGGTTATAGAATTGTACGATGGTATTACAAAGGCGATTCGTGAGAAAGCGATCGTTTCTGCCTATGTGGTAGATGGCTCAGGGCTTGCTGCCGCAGTCAGCAAGATGGCATTTGGAAATAAGCTTGGTGTTCGCATAGATCCTTCTATATTGAGTGAAGATCTATTTGTGCCTGAATTTGGATCCATTGTTGCGGAGGTTCCTGCAGGGATGCTTGAGAAGATCACAGTTCCTTATAGTTTAGTGGGAGAGGTGACAGAAGAGGCGACATTCGCCTATGGTGATGTGAAGTTTTCTGTTGAGGAGGCTTTGCAGGCATGGAGCAGTACGCTGAATAAAGTGTTCCCGACAAGAGGCACAAAGAATATGGATGAGGTTTCTGCGCCAGTCTATCATGCAGATACGGTGCATATATGTAGACATAAGGTGGCGAAGCCAACGGTGTTTATTCCAGTATTTCCGGGAACAAACTGTGAATATGACAGCGCGAGGGCATTTGAGCGCGCTGGCGCGGATGTGGTGGTAAAGGTATTTAAAAATATAACAGCAGATAATATTCGCGAGTCGGTGGAGGCTTTTGAAAAGGCGATTGGACAAGCACAGATACTGATGTTTCCGG
>CAJUOO010000054.1 GCA_910588535.1 uncultured Lachnospiraceae bacterium
CCGGCGAACTGCCTGTGGTTCTCAAGGAACCTATTGAAAAACGCCGGCGCTTAGCGAGGTAGTTTCGAGCTTAGCGTCGGCTGCGTTTTTCACTAAGCGAGAGCGGGGTGACGGAGGACTACAGGCAGTTCACCGGGCGGATCTTTCCAGAAAATGATATAACAGATTTTTAACTGCAGATAAAGTATATAATTTACAAGATGATATAAGGTAATACTGCATATATACAATATCTTGAATCATTAAAATTTATTGTGACAGCCGCGAGAGTCATATACCCTACCCTTAAGTGCTGCAAGCTTGATGTCCTATTACTTGCAAAGGGGGTGTTTGACTTATTTTAACTGTTTATTATTATAATTGATCAGACATCCTTTTAGGATAATCTCTCTTTCATCTTCCGTCAGATCGCCTAGTTTCATATTAAATTCTAAGAGTGTTTCTTTCACAACATAAGCTTTTACAGAATCCTTATGATTTTTTATTACCTCTGTGATCCCCGGAATAAATATATAATCTCCATTTTCAAATGGAAGATCTGGTTCCTCCTGCTCTGACAGAAGAAATGGTAACATTCCCCAATTAATTAAATTTGAGCGATAGCGTTTTGTGGCATATTCTCTTGAAATATTGGCAAGTCCTCCAAGTACTCTCTGACAGGAGGCAGCCTGCTCACGCGCGGAGCCGTCCCCCGGCTTGACAGCAAATATAGTACTTCCGATTTCTGTCTGCTCTGGCTTTATCTGTGGATACTTTTGTGCTATCACTTCAAATACTTGTTTGACAGTAGTATCTTCTAATAGATTCTCTCCAGAGATTCTTGCTTCCTCAAGTTTCTTAACTTCTTTTGCACATCCTACATAGGCGGGATCTCTCCTTGATAATGTAAATTCTGCAAGGCCCAGAGGGTTGGAGCGATAGGAAGATGTCTCGCCGGAGGGAATCAGTTCATCTGTTGTCGTCACCGGATCATGGATCACGGACACTACTTTGAGAAGAATATTTTCAGTGAGAGAAGACATCTTGGGCCAATCCTTAATATTTGGACCAAATTTAATTGGTACAGAAGGATCTGCTTTTCCGACACCATTGTACACTCTATTCTCATAAATGGACTTATCAAAGAAATATCTAGGATTTGTAAATTCTCCTTCAAAGGTATCTGCCGCTGTCAGATATCCTTTATTTGCCGCTGTGGCAGCGATAGAGCGGGCGTCCATCAATGCAACGGACGCTATCTGTCCGCTTGTCACCTTGGAGCCTTCTCGGTTCGGGAAGTTTCTTGTGGAATGACGGATGCTGAGCCCCTTATTCGCAGGTACATCACCCGCGCCAAAGCATGGTCCGCAGAATGCTGTCCGCACAGTTGCTCCCGCTGCCATAAAGTCAGCCACACGGCCATTTTTAACTAATTCCATAAATACTGGCTGGCTGGCTGGGTAAATACTTAGAGAAAATTCGTCCGCACCGATCGTCTTTCCTCTTAAAATATCAGCCGCCGCACAAAGATTCTCAAAGCCGCCTCCCGCGCAGCCCGCAATAACACCCTGTTCCACATAAAGCTTGCCGTTATGCACCTTGTCTTTTAGTGTAAATGCAATTTTGTTATCTAGGCTTACGCTTGCTTTCTTCTCCACATCATCGAGGATATCCATTAAATTCTTATTTAACTCCTCAATGGTATAGGTATTGCTTGGATGGAATGGCATGGCAATCATCGGTTTCACTTTGTCCAGATCCACATAGATCATACCATCGTAGTATGTCACCCTGCCGGGATTCAGTTCTTTATATTCTTCCTGTCTGCCATGTATCTCATAAAATTCCTTCACCTTATCATCTGTTCTCCAGATGGAGGACAGGCAGGTAGTCTCTGTCGTCATCACATCAACACCTATGCGGAAATCAACGCTTAAGTTATCAATGCCATCGCCGATAAATTCCATCACCTTATTTTTTACATATCCATTGGCAAAGACCTCGCCGATAATAGCTAGAGCAACATCCTGTGGACCGACACCCTTTCTCGGCTTTCCAGTTAGATATACTCCAACCACACCCGGCATATGAATATCATATGTCTGGGAAAGAAGTTGTTTTACAATCTCAGGTCCACCCTCTCCCACCGCCATAGTACCAAGTGCACCATAGCGTGTATGACTGTCTGATCCCAAGATCATGCGTCCGCCGCCAGCTAACATCTCTCTGGCAAACTGATGAATGACAGCTTGATGAGGTGGAACATAGATGCCACCATAATGCTTTGCACAGGATAGACCAAACATATGATCGTCCTCATTGATCGTTCCGCCGACTGCACAAAGGCTATTATGACAATTTGTCAGCACATAGGGAACTGGAAATTCCGTAAGACCGCTCGCTCTCGCTGTCTGTATAATGCCAACAAACGTTATATCATGGGAGGTCAGACGATCAAATTTAATTTTCAGCTTATCCATATCTCCTGATGTATTATGGTCCTTTAGTATTCTATATGAGATGGTATTTTCTGCCGCCTCTTTGCGGGAAATATAGTTCTTCCCAAGCTTTTGCCTAAGTAGAGCCTCGCTGTTTTCCGCCTCCTCTATCACTTCTGTGCCATCAAGTAGCCAAGCTCCGCCCTTTGACAATGTCACCATGTCATATCCTCCTCTCTTATATTCCTTAGATAATATCAGTTCTACTAATTATATCGGTTCTGTAAAAAGATTGCAAGTAATTATTTACACGTATGGTATTGTATAAGTTATTGCATTTAGAAAATAAAGATAGTAATCAGATACCATATTTTATAAAAAGATGTGAATATAAATAAGAGCTGCTTAAATATTCTTCGGTGAATATGTCGAAGATTGATAAGACAGCTCTTTTTTCGTGGATTTTCTTAGTCTGCGAAAAGGAAATACATACGGAAATGACATAATTCGTCTTTAACCAGTATATATTACTACATGATTATACCATAAATCGATGAAAAATGCCACAAAAAAATATAAGATTTTGGAGGTGAAAGAAAAAAGTTTATATAATGCAGCAGAAAATCATGGTTTTTCAGCTATTTATGGTCAAATTAATGGTCAGAAATTGGGAGAAAGAAGGGAGAGATGACCATGGCGCGACATGGAGAAAATATTAGAAAAAGAAAAGATGGTACTTTTTCAATGAGCAGGGAAGAATGAGCACAGGTTGGCAGTTAATAGATGGAAAATGGTATTATTTTAATGAAACGACAGATGGAACAGAAGGAGCACTAATTACAGATGCTTGGGTAGACAATTATTATGTAGACAGCAATGGAAGATGGACGGAATAGAGTTGAGAACTGTTGAAAAGCATTTGACCTATATCTTTTGATATAATACCTCTAAAGCAGACAGAGTAAATATACAAAGTCTACTTTAGAGGTATTTTTATGGTTAAATCAGCACATATGCTTGAATGAAGAACAAAGATAGCTATATATTATTTAGACGAAAAACCATCATCAGATATTTATTGTTCCTACAATCCATATAGGCTGGCAGCGCAATCAGGAAGAATCCTTCTTTCAGAAAGGATATAAACACATTTCGAGTAAAGGATAGCCTTGACAGTTTATATACCGATTGGTATAATGGCAATATATGGGAGGCGTCCATTCCATACAAAACGCAGAATATCATCTGCACCACCCAGCACGTTTTGAAAGGAAGTAGATCAGATGGACAACCGGAAGATGATACTCCAGTGTGCGCTGGAGCTTTTTTATAAGAGGGGCTATGATGCCACAAGTGTGCAGGAGATAGTGGAGATGGCCGGCATCACAAAGCCCACGATGTACTATTATTTTAAGAGTAAGCGCGGGCTTTTGGAGGCGTTGATTCAGGAGAAGAGTGAACCTTTGCTTCAGGAGGTCTGCGAGGTGCCAAAGCGTCTGGCAAGCTTTGAGGGACAGTTATATGAGCTGGCAAAGCTTTATATGAGTTTTTGCAAGAAGGAGCGCCATTTTTATTTTTTTATGTTGGGACAGATGTATTCTCCGCCAGAAAATGAGGCACATAAGGTGGCGGCACCTTTTATAAGAAAACAGTACGAGATGATAACAGATACTTTTCAGAGAGCAGAGGGTTATCTTGGAAACATGAATGGCAGACAAGAACAATTTGCCATTGGATTTCTAGGTACGATTCACTTTTATATGATGGTATATAATGAAAAGAGTATGGAGAATATGTTAAGAGATGAGAATATCCGTGCGGTGGTACATCAATTTCTGCATGGAATTTATTCATAAGGAAGGAGAGAAAACTATGGGAAACTGGTATGAGGAGGCAGTCTTTTATCACATCTATCCATTGGGGCTTACAGGAGCGCCAAGAGTAAATAATAAGGAAGCAGGGGATGGCTTTGAGAAGTTAAAATTGTGGATACCACATATGAAGGAGATGGGATTTACCGCGCTCTATATCGGGCCTTTATTTGAGTCCTCTACACATGGATATGATACCAAGGACTATCGGCAGGTGGATGTACGCCTTGGGAAAAATGAAGATTTTAAGGAGTTTGTCGCTCTTTGCCATAAGGCAGGGATTCGTGTTGTGGTGGATGGAGTGTTTAACCATACCGGAAGAGAATTTTTTGCATTTCAGGATATTCAAGCCAACAGGGAAAACTCACGCTATAAGGATTGGTATAAGGGAATTAACTTTTGGGGGAATACCCGTTATAATGATGGCTTTGGCTATGAAGCATGGAGAAATTGTTTTGAGCTTGTGAATCTGAACCTCTGGAATCAGGAGGTTAAGGATTATTTATTTGATGTTATTCGTTTTTGGATAGATGAATTTGATATTGATGGTATTCGTCTGGATTGTGCAGATTGTCTGGATTTTGAGTTTATGAAGCAGATGCGCCGTATAACGGCGGAGAAAAAAGCAGATTTCTGGCTGATGGGAGAGGTGATTCACGGGGATTATTCTCGCTGGGCGAATGATGAGGTGCTTCATTCTGTCACAAATTATGAGCTTCACAAGGGATTGTATTCGGGACATAATGATCATAATTATTTTGAGATTGCACATACTGTCAGAAGATTGTCCGATGCAAATGGAGGGCTGTGTAAGGGCAGAAAGCTTTACAGTTTTACAGATAACCATGATGTGGAGCGCCTGATGAGCAAGCTTGCGAGAAAGGAAGATTATTATTCTGTGCAGATGCTGCTTTATACGCTTCCGGGGATTCCATCCATCTATTATGGATCGGAGTGGGGAATAGAAGGGCGCAAGGAGAATGGAGATGATGGCCCACTAAGACCAGCGATTGATATTACGAAGAAGGCAGAGATGGAGAATGAATATTCTCGCTATATTGCAAAGCTGGGAGAAATTCACAGAGAAAATCCTGAGCTGTCTTATGGAATGTACAGAGAGCTTATGTTAAAGAATAGACAGTATGTATTTGGAAGATACTTGGACAACAGCATGGTGATGATCGCAGTGAATAATGATGAGGAAGCAGCGAGCGTGGAGGCGGCGGCAGGCTTTTTGGCTGGCAGAGCAGTGGATTTATTTACTGGGGAGGAGATTGCGGTTGGTGAGAATGGAAGAGTGCACCTTACCATTCCCGCGCACAGAGGTTGCATGGTACGAATTGAGAAAAAGTAATAGGTAAAGGAGAGTTTTATAGGTATGGAGACAGGGTTTATCACGGAAGTAGATCGGTATTTATTTGGAGAAGGTACACATTATGAGATTTATAAAAAGTTGGGAGCTCACTTGACTGAATATCAGGGAGAGAAGGGAGTATATTTTGCTGTATGGGCACCCAATGCCAGAAATGTCAGCGTTGTGGGTGATTTTAATGGATGGATAGGTTATAACCATAATATGACAAGACTTGGGACCTCTGGCATCTATGAGCTTTTTGTGCCGGGACTCACGGCGGGAGAACTTTACAAATTTGCGATTGTCACCCCCTCTGGGCAGACAATTATGAAGGCAGATCCTTTTGGAAATTATACAGAGATGCGCCCTAATACTGCATCTATTGTGACAGATATAACGGGGTTTGAGTGGACGGATAAGAGCTGGGAGCATCATTCCAATCCGATGGCTATCTATGAGGTACATATCGGTTCATGGAAGAAGACGGCTGATGTGGATGCGGGGGGATTTTATAATTATGTAGATATGGCACATGAACTTGGAGCTTATGTGAAGGAGATGGGCTATACACATGTGGAACTTATGGGGATAGCAGAGCATCCATTTGACGGATCATGGGGATATCAGGTGACAGGCTATTTTGCACCTACCTCCCGCTATGGGACGCCAAAAGAGTTTATGTATTTTGTAAATTATATGCATAGTTTGGGAATTGGCGTTATTCTTGATTGGGTTCCTGCTCATTTTCCAAGGGACAGCCATGGGCTGGCTAATTTTGATGGTACCTGTGTCTATGAGTATGCCGATCCAAGAAAGGGAGAACATCCTGACTGGGGTACTAAGATTTTTGATTATGCAAAACATGAGGTGTCAAATTTCTTGATCTCTAATGCTCTGTACTGGCTAAAAGAATTTCATGTGGATGGTCTGCGCGTGGACGCGGTGGCTTCCATGTTATATCTGGATTATGGAAAGACACCGGGGAACTGGGTGCCTAATCAATATGGTGGACATGAAAATCTGGAGGCAATTGAGTTCTTCCGTCATCTGAATTCTGTGATTGCCAGACAGGCACCCGATGCGATCGTTATTGCGGAGGAGTCGACAGCGTGGCCGAGCGTTACCAAAACTCCTGAGGAGGGTGGTCTTGGTTTTGTATACAAATGGAATATGGGCTGGATGAATGATTTTTTGGAGTATGTGAAAACGGATGCTCTATTTAAAAAATTTAACCATAATAAGATGACCTTCAGCATGACATATGCATTTAGTGAAAAATATATTCTGGTACTGTCACATGATGAGGTGGTGCACCTTAAGTGTTCTATGTTAGAGAAGATGCCGGGATATTTTGAAGATAAATTTGAAAATCTTAAGACAGCATATACCTTTATGTTTGGCCATCCGGGAAAGAAGCTTTTGTTTATGGGGCAGGAATTTGGACAGCTTAGAGAGTGGAGTGAGGAACGTTCTCTGGATTGGTATTTGCTGCAGGAGAAGGAACACAAGAATCTTCAGGACTATGTGAAGAGACTGTTGCATCTTTATACAGAACACCCGGCAATGACGGAGCTTGACGAGAGCTGGGAGGGCTTTGAGTGGATGAATTGTGAGGATGGAGACAGAAGCACCTTCAGCTTTGTGAGAAAGGATAAGTCAGGAAAGAGATGTCTTTTATTTATTATGAATTTCACGCCAATGTTATGGGAAAAGTATCGAGTTGGCGTGCAGGCAAAAACAAGTTGCAAAGTTTTACTTGACAGCTATAAGGATAATCTTGAGATGTCGGAAGGGCGTGTGATTAAGACGGAGGAGATTCCATGTGATAATCAGGATTATTCCATAGAGCTTGACTTAAAGCCGATGCAGTCCTTGATAATGGAATTTGCTATAGCAGAGAAAAAGGTTAAAGTAGAGGAGCCAACAGAGGAAGATAAGAATCAGAAAAAGGTGACAGAAAAGAAGATGGAGAAGATGCCGGAAAAAAAGGAAAAAAAGATAGATAGGACGGCAAATAATAAGAAAACAAGTTCTGTGAGTTAAGAAAAAGGTCACTCTGGCCGATGTATAACATATATGCCAGTTATGGTTGCAAGGATAATAGATACTGGCAGAAAGGCTGGGATTAGATATGCAGGTGCAGGCGTCAGGAGTGACAGAGAAGATGCGCGTGACTGCCTTTTTGGATGGAAAGATAGCACAAGAGGAAAAGAGCGCAGAGATAGAAAAAGTGAGGGAGAAGCCGCAGGGGCACAGCGGTGTCAGGAAGACAGGGGTGGAAAAAACCATCGGACTGTATCAGGGCGAAACTGCTGTGCAGGATGCGGCTTCTAAGCGTGCGGCTGAGATCAAGGATAAGTTGATGAAGCTTGTAAATCAGTCGTCCGGCATGGAGTTATTTGGCATGAAGCAGGAGGGGTACAGTCTTAATGCCGCGGATGTTGAGAAGATAGAGACGGTGATTGATCAGATTCAAGTAAAGCTGGCGGCATATTGTGATTCTTACGTTCCCCCGCTTCAGGTAGACAGCGATATGGCGGAGGAGATTCTGGGGGATGCAGCGCTGGCAGGTAATATCACACAGAGGTTTTATGAGTATGGTGTGGTGCCCACGGAGGATAATATAAAAGAGGCGGGGGAAGCTGTCGCGATGGCACAGGCAGTAGAGGCCCCATCCCGGACGGAGGCTGGATATATGGCGGCTTCCGGCATGGAGCCCACCATAGAGAATCTGTATCAGACAGAACATACGCCTGTTCCAGAGCAGGGGAGTGAACCGTTATCAGAGAGTGATTGGGAACAGCTGAAATCACAGGCGGAGAAGCTTCTTTCAGAAGCAGGGATGGAACCAAATGAGGATAATTTAGACACTGCCAGATGGATGATTGAGCAGGGGATTCCGATGAGCAAGGAGATGCTTTGTGCATTTTCGAATATTTTGACTGTGGATGGAGAGATGAGCACAGATGAGATTGTTGATACCATAGCACAGGCAATGGCAAAGGGCAAGGATGCAAGAGAGGCACTTCTCACGGGCGAGGGTTATACGCAGGAGAGAGTGGAGTCCGTCTTGGACAGAGTTGAGAAGGAAACGGCTGCGGATTTGACCGCTGAGGGGACCACTGGCATCGAGGAGCTGACAAGGCGGCGTCGTATGGAAGAGATCCGTCTGATGATGACCACAGAGGCAGGGTTTGCCCTGTTAAAAAAAGGAATTGAGATTGACACACTCTCTCTGAGTGAGCTGGTAGATGCCTTGAAGGAGCAGGAGAAGGAGTACTATAAAGCACTGTACCAGTATGATGGGCTGGAGGCTTCTCCTGAGAAGCTGGCAGAAGTTCAGGATGTCAATTATACCGTAGAGGCATTGAAGGAAATGCCTTCCTATGTTGTCGGAATGATGTATCAGAGTCAGGAGGAAGTGACAGCGGCAGCTACCTATGAGGCAGGATTGCCGCTTAAGGCAGTGCTGGATGCGGCACATACCACATACGATGCACTTATGACAGCTCCTGATCGCGAGTATGGTGATAGTCTTACCAAGGCATTTGGCAACATTGATGAGCTGCTTGCAGATATGGACAGGGAGACAACACCAGAGAACCGACGCGTGATCAAGATTCTTGCTTATAATCAGATGGAATTAAATGATCAAAATATGGATGCAGTGACAGAGCTTGACAGAGAATATCAATATCTACTTAAAAATCTGACACCTCGTGTGACCATGCATATGATAGAGAAACATATCAATCCGCTTAAGACAGAGATTCATGAGCTGAATGATCAGATAGAAGCGATAAAAGAGGAGATTGGTCCTGAGAAGGCGGAGACATACAGTGAGTTTTTGTGGAAACTTGAGAAACAGACGGATCTGGCGAAGGAAGATCGGGATGCATATATTGGATTATACCGGCTGTTAAATCAGGTTGACAGAACCGGAGAGGCGGCGATTGGTGCGCTGGTAAATCAGAATCAGGATGTGACATTGGATAATCTGCTGTCAGCCGTGCGTTCTCGCAGGGCGCGTGGGATAAATGTCTCAGTGGATGATGAGTTTGGATTCTTAACGAATATAATACCAAAGGGAACTTCTATCTCCGATCAGTTAAAGGGCTTTATGGAGACGATGCAGCAGGACGATGGGTCCTATGAGGAGGAGCAGAAGAGGCAGATGCAGAATCTGGCAAAGGAAGCAGAGACGATTCGATTGCTCGCTCAGACGGAGGAGCCAGTAAGTCTTGATAATTTGCAGGCAGCACATCATATCGCCTATGAGGAGATGACCTTCTTACAAAGAGTGCAGGAGCTGGGAAGAAAACAGGATAAGCATCAGGAAAAGAGCTGGCAGAACCGATTAGAGAGCAAGGAAGCGATGCAGGAGGGCTATAAGGAGCTTGAAGGGGCCGCAGAAGAGCTTGTCGCAGAGGCGATGGAGAATGTAGATAACGGAAGAGAGACGATAGAAGAGCTGCGTCTGCTGTGCCGCACGGTGGCATTAGCAGGAAGACTTGCCTCCTTTGAGGATTACCATATGCCGGTGGAGATAGAGGGAGAGACCTGCGCCGTTCATGTGCGTCTGATACATAATGCTGATGAGGCGGGAAGAGCAGAGGTATCTATGGAGATACCGAATCAGGGAAAGCTTCGAGCGGATTTCCGGCTGGGAGAGGAGAGCACTACAGCCTTTATTATGGCGGATTCTCCTGAGCTTCTTGAAACAGCAAGAATGGCTGGTCACGAATTTGCCGGGGCTATGGCAGATTCGGGATTCCCGGAGTTGGAGCTTACCTATGCTGATGGAAGAAGGCTTCCTCCAGTGACAGATGACAGGACTAATAACACGGCGGATACTTCTAAGCTGTATCAGATCACAAAGGAATTTATCACAGCGGTTGTTAAGTCCCAGAAGGGAAATGCCGATAAAAATATATAACAATAAATGTATGCCATAGAGCGGCGGTCGGTACGGAGACTGACAGGAGGCAAACGGATTTGCAGATGTCGCAGCAAACAGGCGGAAAGGATTAGCAGATGAGAATTAATACAAATATATCAGCGATTATCGCAAACAGCCACCTGCAGAGGAATGATGATCTGGTGAGCCGGTCTTTGGAGAGACTTTCATCAGGCTACAAGCTGAATCGCTCCTCCGACGATTCGGCTGGAATGGCAATTTCTTCAAAGATGCGCACCCAGATTAAGGGCTTAAATCAGGCAAATCAGAATGCATCAGATGGTGTGTCGCTGGTGCAGACAGCAGAGGGTGCATTGAATGAGGTGGAGGCTATGCTTCAGAGAATGAGGCAGCTCGCTGTTCAGGGAGCGAACGGAACAAACAGCTACAGTGAGCGAAAAGCTATCACAGAGGAGATCGATGCACTTCGAGAAGAGATTGAGCGTATTGCGAAGACAACAGAGTTTAATAAGCAGACTTTGCTTGATGGAACACAGGAGAGAAGGCGCTACACAGATGTGACGGGAGTGAAGGTGACATCTTTGTCAGAGAATGTAAAAGCAGGATTTTATGCAATATCTGTATCTGCTTTTGCGACGCCGGCGACAGCTACTCTTACATTTTCAAAAGCAGACACAGATGTCGTTGGTGTAAAAGGTAGATTGGAGATCAATGGATATGACGTTCTAGTGGAAGCATCTGACACGATTGCAGATGTCAAGGGAAAGATTATGGGAGCTATGGATAAGGTGAACTTAGTGGCTTCCGATGCGAGCACTGGAGGACAGAATGCTTTGAGCATGACTACGTATGAGTATGGAAGAGATGCGGTGATAACCTGTGTTTGTAGTTCATATGAATTAAATGATGCGCTGGGTCTGGGATTCTTGCCAAGAGAGGCGGAGCTTAATTTTAATTATAAGGATGATAAAGATCAGATTGGAACAGCAGGAAATATTATGGTCAATGGACAACCGATCCCTGTGGCAGCAACAGATACCATTAAAGATGTGAAGGATAAGATAAAAGCCGCTGCGCCGGGATTGAATATAGATGCATCAGATTATGCAAGTGGACTAAAGTTGACCACAAAGGAATTTGGAGCGACTGCCAAGGTGCAGATTAGTGCGGATGTTCCTGCTTTGCAGAGTGCTCTGGGAATCAAGACACAGGTAAATGAGCTAAAAGTAGTAGGTAAGGATATGGAGGCACAGATTGCAGGAAAAAATCTGCCGGGCATAAGTGAATTTACCAATACCTCTGTTTTGACATGCCGTGGAAATAAAGCGCTTATCCGGGATAATCATGGTTTTGAGATGGAGATCACGGTGGAGAAGGATCAGATGATTCAGGAAGATATTGATAAAATCGATCCGACAGCTAATCCTAAGAAAGAATTAAAAATCACAACTGAGGTAAAGGATCTCGGTATGATGACGCTTCATGTTGGTGCCAATGAAGGACAGATTATTGATGTCAACATTCCTGAGGTTAGTCTTAAGAGCCTTGGCATTGACCTGATGAACACCAGCACGGAGGATGGTTGTGGTAAGGCACTTACAGCGCTGGATGGAGCGATTGAGAAGGTCTCTTCTATTCGTGCAAGCTTGGGTGCATATCAGAATCGTTTGGAGTCAACAATCAATAATCTAAGCTCCTCCGAGGAAAACTTAACAGCCGCAATTTCTCGTATCGAAGATACAGATATGGCGGAGGAGATGACAGAGTTTACCAAGCTTCAGGTATTGACGCAGGCATCTACTGCTATGGTTGCACAGGCAAATGAGCGCCCGCAGACAGTATTGCAGTTATTATCATAAAAGTTGAGATCTGCGAAGGTGGGTGAGAGCTGATGACAAAGGAAGAGATTCAGGAATATAGTCTCCGCATTACACAGGGAAATCGATCTGATCTGGTGGTGGTGACATATGACATTATTTTGAAATATCTTAATGACGCCAGAGCAGAGTATCAATCAGGTGAGAAGGAGCAGTTTGTCCTTTTCATCAAGAAAGCAAATGACTTTCTGGCAGAGTTGATGAGAGCATTGGATTTGCAGTATCCTATGTCCAGAAATTTGATGAGCATTTATCGATTTGTTCAAAAAAATCTATTGCAGGCACAATTTCAGAAAGAGCCATCCAGTCTGGAAGGGATGGATCGGATATTAAGTGAATTGAGAGAGGCATTTGCAGAGGTTGCCCGGCAGGATAAGAGTGAGCCATTGACAGGTGGAAGAGGGCAGGTATACGCAGGACTTACCTATGGGAAGGGCAGCCTGATAGAATCATATGAACCAAATCCCGGATTCAGAGCCTAAGTGGGCTCTGAATCCGATTTTGCTGCTTGCCTACTAAAAAGGTGTATGCTTTAACGGGGGTGTTACAATGAATCAGACATATGATATGTTTAACGAGATTCTGGTAAAATTGTTTCGAGATATTATGGATATAGAAGGAAAGGCAATTATTACTGAGGAGTTTCAGGATATTTCTAACAACGATATGCATATTATTGAAGCAATTGGATTGCATGAAAAGAAAAATATGTCAACAGTGGCAAAGGCGTTGTCTGTGACAATTGGAACTTTGACGATCGCGATTAACAGCCTTGTTAAAAAAGGGTATGTCAATCGTGTTCGCAGTGAGCAGGACAGGCGCGTCGTATATATTTCATTGACACCAAAGGGAGAAAAAGCGTACAAACATCATGAAGAATTTCACAGACAGATGATATTGGCAACCATTGAGGGACTGTCAGAAGAGGAGACAAGAATACTTGTCAAGGCTTTATCTAATTTAAATGATTTCTTTCGAAATATGACAAGTGGACGGGAGATAGAATCATTAAAGAGAGCAGTAGAGAAAAAGGCTTTATAAATAGGATAAGATTCAGAAAGATGGATATATCTTTCTGAATGGTATGGTAGAAATATGTTCGAGAGCGGTTTACGAAGTTAGACTGCTCTCAAACATATTTCATCAATTTTTTTATTAAAATATCTTAATAATCTTAGCTTTCATAAGCTATTTTCATATATTTTGAAAGAATATCAAATGGCGTGGGGCCTATGGTCATTATAATGTCATGAAATTCTTTTAATGAGAAATCTGCTCCGCAAAGTTTTTCTGCTTCTTCTCGCAATTCAAGAAATTCCAGATATCCAATAAAATAACTTAAGTAATTTGCAGGTTCCTCCACCATGGTACAGAATATCTCTTGTGCAATTTCCTTATCATCAAAACCAAACATAGATAGATAAGAATAGACATCATCTTCATCCCATCCATCGTTGTGTATACTCAGATCAACATATGCATAGAGTCCAAGGGAGGCGGAACTATTCAAGGATAGCATCCGTGCAAGGTCATCATCCAGACCAGATATGTGATAAGAATAATGCTCTACATAAGTGGCCCAGCCTTCTGTATAACCGGAGAAACCGAATAAATTTCGCACTAGAGGTAGCTGCTTGGAGCTGGTGTAGACGGTTTGATATAGATGTCCGGGATAGCCCTCATGTGCGATGGTAGGATAGATTTTCTCATCGGCAGATTTTTTGTTAATATAGATAATATTATTCTGCACATCATCTATCGGCGGTGTAAGATAAAAGGCAGGACTGGAATGTTCCTCCATGGATTCATGGACATACTTCACTGTATAGTTGACATCAGGCGCTTTAGGAAAATCTTTTTCAATTTTATTAACCAGATCATCTAGAATGTCCTCTGGTTCTGTCAGGTGAAAGGTATAATCGTCAAAGCTTAACATTAAAGATGGATTTTCCTGCATTAATTGTTGCATCTCAAGTAAGGCGTCTGCAATATAGCGTTCTGTTTTTTGTTTTAGCTGCAAAACACTTTTAGAGGAGCCTGTTTTTGATCTAACTAAATACTTGTAATAATCATTTCCTTTGGGAAAATAACATAATCCGCCCGGATTTTGCCCGGTTCCTTTTAGGGAGGACAGGCCATCTATCAGTGTCTCGTAGGCAGGGACAATGGAAGAAGTGATAATCTCATAATTTTTATCTTTGTACTCTTGTTTTTTTGCATCAGTGAGGTTAGGAAATTCGTCTATTTTATCATTAAATACTTCTATCATGTAATTGTCAGAAGGAGATGCGATAAATTCCTGCATCTGTTCCACAATATCGTCCACTGCAAAATCAGCCATAAACAGTCCAGCAGATGATTTTTTGCGCTCAAAAAGCAGGATGCTGTCAAATATTTCCTCGATCTGTGATGCAAGAGCAAGGTAATCCTCGATATCCCTCTCTGTGCGGAATGTGTATTCTGCAAGCAGAATGGGAAGCTGAGACTGATAGCCAATGGTTGGGCTCAGGGGCTCATCATATAAAAATAGATCGGAGACAGATAAGGATGTGTCTATGTAATCTGTTATAATATCATAAGTAAGCTGCTGCTCTTTGGACAGTGTATTATAATCAAAACTATAGATCTCTTCTTTCATCTCTATAAGACTATCCTTAAAGGAGATAGTCTCATCTATATCAAAGCTTCCTAAAGTGGGAGCATAGTCCGTAATCCCGTAATTCTCAGGATGGGCGAGAGTATAGTGGAGATTAATGGTGTTTAAAGAAATTTCATCCATAAATAGTTGATTTGTATACTCATCAAAATTTTTTTCTACAGCCGTGGATGGCGTTTTACTACATCCGCCAAGGATACAAGCTACAGCAAAAAAAGGGATAAGCTGTTTAAAAATAATGTTATGCTGCAATTTCATTTTGGCTCCTTTCCGTATGCCATAAAACACAGATGTGTTTATTAGGGAAAAATCTCTTTATCTTACACTATGATATTATAACATTTTTATTCTAAAAAGAGAAGAATAATCGAGGGATATTGTTCGGACAGGATTTCTGTGATAAAATGAGAACGTTGAAGGCAGATCGTGTATGGGAATTTGTGAGGGGAATGGAAGCGGGTGGTAATATTATATGGGAAAAAGAAAAATTATTATGGCGGTAATTTTTTCCGTTTTATTTTTTGTGGGTTGTACCGGCAGACAGAGGCAGACAACGTATGTGACGGAGACAGCGGAGTACTTTGGTACAGTGATCACAATCACTTTATATGGAGAAGATGAGGAATCCCTTAAGAAGAGTATAGAACATGCCTTTGATGAGTGTGAACGGTTGGAATCCATCTGCTCTGCCAAGTTACCTGACAGTGAGCTTTGCCGATTGAATCAAACAGCAGCAGAATCGGCAGTCGAAGTTTCGAAGGAGTTATTTTTTCTTATTAAGGAAGGATTGTACTACCACAGGCTTTCTGGTGGAAGTCTGGATATTTCTATAGGTAAAATGATTGATCTGTGGGGAATTGGGACAGAACATGCGAGAGTGCCAAAGGATACAGAAAGAGAAGCTTTGATTGGATTGGATGGCTGCAAAAATATTATTTTGGATGAAGAGGAGCAAACCATTCAATATACGGATAAGCTTGTACAGATTGATTTGGGAGGGATTGCAAAGGGCTATGCGGCGGACAAGGTGAAAGAGTATCTTATAGAACAAGAACATATTGGTTCAGGTATTCTAAACTTTGGCGGAAATGTGATGGCGATAGGTGAAAAGACAGATGGAACGGCATGGAAAATTGGCTTGACAGATCCACAAGAAAAAGGAGAATTATATGGGGTGTTGATGATAAAAGATCAATGTGTTGTGACCTCTGGGGATTATGAGAGATATTTTATAGAGGATGGAAAGAGGTATCACCATATCTTGGACCCAGCAGCGGGATATCCTGCTGAATCGGGAATAATCAGTGCGACAGTGATTGGAGATCGTGCTATCTTATGTGATGCGTTGTCAACCACCTGTTTTATTGTTGGAATAGAGAAAGCTATCGAAATAATAGAAACATTGGATGGGGTAGAGTGTATACTTGTTGATAAAGATATGCAATATCATTGCTCTTCTGGATTTTCGCAATATGGTTTTACTAGATCATATTGAAAGTATGCTTATGAATGAAAAGATAGAAAATATAACACAGCAAAATAATAAAAGTGTATTTCTGATAGGGATTCTGATAGGGATTCTATTTTTGATGTCTGCGGCAACGATCTGGTATCAATATAAGACAGTCCAAAGGGGAATGTACGCACAAATATACCAGAATGGAAAATTAATACAGACACTTTCCCTCACGGAGAGGGAACCATATACCATCATGATCGAGGGAGAAAATGGTGCCTATAATCTGTTGGAAATAAGAGAGGGGGAAGTCGGTATCGTGGATGCAAGCTGCCCGGATAAGCTTTGTGAGAATATGGGATTTATATCCCAGCCTCTGCTTCCTATAACCTGTCTTCCCAATCATCTTATCATACAGATAGTTGGAGAAGAAGCCTATATGGGGCTTGATGGCATCGCATATTAGTTGAGAGGCAAGTATGAAGGGGTTTTTATGAACATCCGAAAAATAACTATTCTTGGGTTATATACATCAATAGCGTTAATAGTTTTTACAATAGAGGCATCACTGCCCGGCCTTGCACCTATACCGGGAATAAAGTTGGGGCTTGCCAATATTGTCACGCTCTATGTGATTTCAAATCATACTATCAAAGATGCTTTTTTTGTGCTTATTATGAGAATTGTTCTCGCTGCACTGCTTGTGGGACAGGGGGTATCTTTTTTATACAGCTTGATAGGAGGGATTTTTTGTTTTATTGTGATGGTTTTTGTACATAAGCTGGTAGGTGGGCGCTACCTATATTTAACCAGCATAATGGGCGCAATCGCACATAATATTGGACAGATAGGAGTGGCTTTTTTTATTATAAAATTAAGTGGCGTATTAATGTATACACCTTATCTTATAATAAGTGGAATTGTGACAGGCCTATTTACAGGTTTGGTATGCTGGTTTATAAATAGACATCAACCATATGATAGATACAGTGGGATAAAATAAGAGTGGTTCGTGGGAGAGAATAGTAAGCTTGGTCGTAAAAATTTATCTAAAAAATGTAATGTATAGAAGGAAGATTTTTACTATATGGATTGCGTTTCTGGCTGGTTAAGTTTATAATGATAGAGATTGCTTAACATCAAGGATCAGATACCCCGCAGCTTTGTAGTGTTGTAAGTTAGATGCTTTGTGCGGGGATGTTGATTATGGACGAAAGTAGGAAGAAGGAGATGAAGGGTTATGAAAAAGAAACGAACAGCATCGGCAGGGCATAATGAAAATTGTGTAGGTGTTGGAGGACTGGATGCATGAAGCTGGTTTTAAGGTATCTAAAGGATTATAAAAAGGAAAGTATTCTGGCTCCATTGTTTAAGATGTTGGAGGCTTCTTTTGAGCTGTTTGTGCCACTTGTGGTGGCGGCGATTATCGATGTGGGAATTACCAGCATGGACCGCGGGTATATTATTCAGAGAGGTTTTATACTGGTGGGTCTGGCTCTGGTGGGACTATTGTGTTCTGTGACAGCGCAGTATTTTTCAGCAAAGGCCGCGACAGGTTTTGCGACAAAGTTGAGACATGCGTTGTTTTCTCACCTGCAGAGTTTGTCATTCAGCCAAGTTGATACAATTGGCACGTCAACTATGATAACAAGAATGACCAGTGATATCAATCAAGTGCAGTCAGGGGTAAATATGACACTGCGCTTGTTCCTGCGGTCGCCGATCGTTGTTTTTGGCGCGATGATTATGGCGTTTACCGTGGATGTAAAAGCAGCTTGGGTGTTTGCGGTGGCGATTCCACTGTTATCGGTGGTAGTTTTTGGTATTATGCTAATCACGATTCCTTTGTATAAGAAGGTGCAACAAGCACTTGACCGAGTGCTTGGAAAGACCAGAGAGAATTTGACAGGTGTTCGAGTAATTCGTGCATTCAATCAGGAGGATCAGGAGACAAGAGAATTTAAGGAGCGGAATGAGACGCTGACTACGGTACAGAAATTCGTGGGAAAGATCTCGGCAGCGATGAATCCTGTGACATATATTATTGTAAATGGTGCCCTGATTGTCTTGATCTGGACGGGTGCTCTGCGAGTGGATCATGGTTATATCAGTCAAGGGCAGGTGGTGGCTCTTGTCAATTATATGTCGCAGATCTTGGTGGAGCTGGTAAAACTTGCCAACTTAATTATTCTTATGACAAAGGCGGCTGCTTGTGCGAATCGTATTGAGAGTGTGTTTGTTATTGAGCCTGATATGAAGTCAGCGGCAAGTGGACAGACATCTGGTGGAAAGCAGGAGGATACGATTGTTGTGTTTGAGAAGGTGGGGCTTGCATATCAGGGGGCATCAGAGGAAGCTGTGTCAGATATTTCCTTTGCTGTTCAGAGAGGACAGACAATTGGTATTATCGGGGGAACAGGCTCTGGTAAATCGACGATTGTCAATATGATCCCGCGCTTTTATGATGCGACATCAGGAAGAATTTTGATAGATGGAAGAGATGTCAAGGAATATGCAGTGGAGGAGTTGAGACAGAAGGTCGGCATGGTACTGCAAAAGGCAGTACTTTTTAAGGGAAGTATTCGAGACAATCTTCTTTGGGGAAAAGAGGACGCTACGGAGGAGGAGCTCTGGCGTGCGCTTTCGATATCTCAGGCAAAGGAATTTGTGGATACCAAGGAAGGCGGCTTAGATTTTAAGATTGAGCAGGGTGGAAAGAATCTGTCCGGCGGTCAGAAGCAAAGATTGACGATCGCGCGGGCTGTGGTGAGAGATCCAGAGATATTGATATTGGATGACAGTGCTTCTGCTCTAGACTTTGCCACAGATGCAAAGCTTCGTCAGGCAATCCGTGGCATGAAGGATAAGCTTACGGTATTTATTGTATCTCAGAGAGCATCCTCCATTCAATATGCAGATCAGATTATTGTTATGGATGATGGAAACATAGCAGGAATTGGAAAACATGAGGAGCTACTTGCCTCCTGTGATGTATATAAAGAGATCTATGACTCCCAGTTTAGAAAGGAGAGTGAGGGCTGATGAAGGAGAGTAAAAAAACACTATTAAAGGTGCTTCATTATATAGGGAAATATAGTATCTATCTGGTGTTTTCATTGATCTTTGCCGCTGTCACAGTGGCTCTTACTCTGTATCTGCCTATTCTCACAGGTGATGCGCTGGATTTGATTATCGAAAAGGGTTTGGTAGATTTTGATGGAATTTTTGATATTTTAAAGAAGATGGCTGTGGTTATTCTTCTCACGGCAGCAGCGCAGTGGCTGATGAACATCTGTAATAATCGAATTACGTATCATGTGGTTCGGGATATTCGCTATGAAGCGTTTAAGAAGATACAGATTTTGCCGTTAAAATATATTGATGGTCATGCGTATGGAGATATAGTGAGCAGGGTGATCGCGGATGCAGATCAGTTTGCAGATGGCTTGCTTATGGGATTTACACAGCTTTTTACTGGGGTGATCACTATATTTGGCACATTGGGTTTTATGGTGGCGATCAATGTTAAGATCACGATTGTTGTTGTTCTGGTCACACCTCTTTCTCTGTTTATGGCGAATTTTATCGCAAAGAGAACCTATAGCATGTTTCGACTGCAATCACAGACAAGGGGCGAGCAGACAGCATTTATTGATGAGATGATAGGAAACCAGAAGGTTGTTCAGGCATTTGGACAGCAAGAGAGAATGTTGGAGCGTTTTGATGAGATCAATGGAAGACTGGAAAAATGTTCATTGAAAGCGACATTCTTTTCTTCTCTGACCAATCCCTGTACCCGTTTTGTCAATTCTATTGTATATGCCTGTGTGGGAGTGGCAGGAGCATTTGCCGCAATTATGGGGTTGACTGGTGTGGCAGGTGGTATTACGGTTGGAAAGCTGTCCTGTCTGCTTAGCTATGCCAACCAGTATACAAAGCCATTTAATGAGATCTCTGGCGTGATCACAGAGCTTCAAAATGCGATCGCATGTGCCGGAAGATTGTTTGAGTTGATTGAGGAGGAACCTCAGATTCCCGATGCGAAGGATGCAAAGGTGCTAGGACAGCCAGATGGCAGTGTGGAGCTGTCTCATGTGTATTTCTCCTATGTGCCTGAGCAGAAACTTATCGAGGATTTTAATCTGTCTGTAAAGCCGGGGCAGAGGGTGGCGGTAGTTGGACCCACAGGCTGCGGCAAAACGACATTGATTAATCTGCTTATGCGCTTCTATGATGTGGGAGAAGGGCAGATCAAAGTGAGTGGAATTGATATACGTGATATGACAAGAAAGAGCCTTAGAAAGAGCTATGGAATGGTGCTTCAGGACACATGGTTAAGGGAGGGGACGATAAGAGATAATATTATTATTGGAAAACCGGATGCCACAGAGGCGGAGATTATTGAGGCTGCAAAGGCGTCTCATGCACACAGCTTTATTAAGAGGCTGCCGAATGGCTATGACACTATAATCAAGGAAGATGGAGGAAGTCTGTCACAGGGGCAGAAGCAGCTTCTGTGTATCACAAGAGTTATGTTATGCCTTCCGCCAATGTTAATTTTGGATGAGGCGACAAGTTCCATTGATACACGCACAGAGATTCGGATTCAGAAGGCATTTGCCCGCATGATGCAGGGTAGAACTAGCTTTATAGTGGCACATCGTCTTTCCACCATCAAAGAAGCAGATATTATATTGGTTATGAAAGATGGAAATATTATTGAACAGGGAAAACATGAAGAATTACTAAAACAGGGAGGCTTCTATGCAAACCTGTATCAAAGTCAATTTGCACACTAACCAACATGATTCCGTTTTGCGGAATCTTAAATCTATACAGAGAATGCCATATTTCATGCAATCTCTGGTGTGAGACTTAGAACTACTTTTTGAAGCAGTTTTTGCTGCGAATGATTAGAGGTTTTTCTCACACTAACTCCTATCTGCCCGCTTTGGCGGGCATACAAATCAAGATGTGAAATTTTTATTTCGCACTGATATAAACCCGTTGGCTTTCTGATATGAAATGCAGGTGGAGGAATAGTATGAGTTTGTTCGCCAGAATTCTATCTGTATGGAGATTTGATATATACTTTTATATTAATAAAGAAGTCCTTTGCTTATTGAGCGAAGGACTTCTTTATTAATATAAGAAATACTATGTTTTTAAATGCTACATGGCGATTTGGGTTATGATATTTTGATAAATCGTTGGTGGATAAAAATTAATATTTAGAAAATAGTGTTAGAAATACAATTTTATGAACTGGATATTTATAATAAGGAGAGGTGTGACTTATGAAGATTTTAACGAATTATATTATGGAGTATATTGAGTACTGTGAATATAGGAAGAGATTGGATTGTAAAACTTTAAAAGCATATAGAATAGATTTAAGACAATATGAAGAATATTGTGATAATACAAATGAATACTTATGCAAGAATACTGTAGATAGTTTTATAACAAATTTGCACAGGCAGTATAAGCCAAAAACGGTAAAGCGTAAAATTGCAAGTTTAAAGGCCTTTTTTAATTATCTTGTATATAAGGAATTGTTGGAGAGGAATCCTTTTGAAAAATTGGATATACGTTTTCGAGAAGCAAAGTTATTACCCAAAACAATACCATTTCATTCGATACAGAAATTTATATCAACTCTTTATACCCAAAAAGAGAAAGCAAAATCAGAATACCAACGTCGTTGTTGCATTAGAGATATTGCTGTAATCGAATTATTATTTGCTACTGGAATGAGAATATCTGAACTATGCTCTTTAAAACCATCTGATATAGATTTAAACAGTTGTAATGTTTTAATTTATGGAAAAGGAGCAAAAGAAAGAGTAGTACAACTAGGGAATCAGGACGTTATTTCAGCACTAACTATATATCAGGAAATATTTAAAAAAGATATTGAGATATGTGGATTTTATTTTGTGAATAGAGTGCAAAGAAAATTATCATCTCAATCTGTTCGCTATATGATTAATCGTTATGTAGGACTTGCGGACATTAACCAACATATTACTCCACATATGTTTCGCCATTCTTTTGCAACACTACTGTTAGAACAGGATGTGGATATTAGATACATACAAAAAATATTAGGGCATAGTTCGGTTAGTACGACAGAGATTTATACACACGTTTCTAATACAAAACAGAAAGATATACTAGTTCATAAACATCCGCGCAATTTGATAATTATTAATAAAGGATAATTCCTGATTATCAATTAATCATGTTAAAGAATATAAATGCTTA
>CAJUOO010000055.1 GCA_910588535.1 uncultured Lachnospiraceae bacterium
ATCTTCCTGTGTTGCAAAGACGATTTTATCCTGCCATTCTTTTTCCTCTAAATTTACGAGATTTTCATTCAGGACATATCTTAGCTGCAACGGATAAAATTCTTGCTCTGCCCTGTATTGATTAGGGGATTTTTTATACATGGCTTTGAAAATATCCGTAAAGGACTGCCGGCTCAGTCAGCGTTAAACGGTTGCCACTGGCGACCAACGCCTCAACAAGCAAAATCTGTCCCGCAAGCTAAGCTCGAACCTACCTCGCTAAGCACCGGCGTTTTTCAATAGGTTCCTTGAGGATCACCGGCAGTTCACCAGATAAATCTTCCCAGTAAATGATACAACAAATTCTTAACAACAGATAAATTATAAAATACACAAAAAATTATACTTCATTCAAAATCGACCTCTCTAAAACTCCCTCACAAAAAGTCTCAAAACAATCTGATAACAGATTACAAAACGCTCTATTATCAGAAAAACCAGTTCTAAAATACTATTTCCTTCGTTATTCTAACATGATAAAATGAACTCGAACATTTGTTATAACAAAGAACTACAAGCGAGAATAATATGAATACCATACTTAAAGGAGAAGAATGTAAAATGAGCAAAAGCAAAAAAAGAATTTTTATAATCGCTGGCATTGTTTTGCTAATTGCGCTGACAGTGCTTATTTGTTACCTTTTATTTACTAAAAAGGAAGAAAATAATTTACTTTATGATGACAATGCCACTGTCGGCATTATGCCGGGCGTGGATATTGATGCCAGAAGACAAGAACTGCAAAATATGTTAGACAAAAGCATGATTGCTTTTTCTATCAACACCTCACCCGTTTTTCTAAATGGGACAGCCAAGGGAAATCTGTTAATTGAAAATCCCGGAAATAATGCCAAACTACTTCAAGTGAGCATACGGATCAATGAAACAGATGAAGAAATCTACGCTTCAAAATATCTAAAGCCGGGAACCTACATTGAATCAGCAAAGCTTGACAAGGTTTTAGAAAAAGGAAGCTACAATGCAACCGCATATTTTTCTGCATTTGATGAAGAAACAACAGAATTTATTGGCCAAGTCGGGGCACAGCTCACGATCACGGTACAGAACTAAACTACATAAGAAATAAACATACTGTAATGGATGCAGATAGGAGTCACTTATGAAGAAAAAACATACTTTATTAAAAGCAATTACATCCGTCTCATTACTTACAGGTCTATTCTTTTCATCCATCGCATATGCCGCTGATGTCAGCTCGACAAAAGATATTCCTATCGGCGGCTCCGGGCAGATGGAGATGGTCGGAATGATTGAGCCAACCATACTTTCTGTCACCATGCCAAGCTTTGTACCTTTTAGCATGGGCAGCAGCCTTGCCACACAAAATAAGGTTATTTCTCCTAGAATCACTATGAAAAATAATTCTAACGTTCCAGTTGAGATAGATGTTGTCTACACAAAGGTAGACTTAAGCAACCTCAATAACGTTACATGGAGCAATACCGGAAATGTCGGGAACAAAGAAATTGCAATTGGATTAAAGCCAGAGGAAACAAAGGATGTAATGCCAGAAGATCTGTCCAACGCAATATGGCTATTGGCAAACCAATCTCAAAATCTGCGCATTATGAATCTGGGAGCGATCGAGGAAAGTGCTGTATATGTTGTCGGAACATTGGGGACAGAAGTCTCGGACAACGCAACCTTTAACGTAACTCCTACCTTTGTAGTTAAAAAGGCCGCCGTTACAACACCATAAATTAATATCAGAAGAGGATCTTTTACAGTATGTTTATATAGATAACTATCAGGGGAGATATTTTTATGGCTATCTATTATATATCCATCATGGCACTCACAGGAGCTGGGTGCCTTTTTGCAAAAAAAAAGGATAACAAAGCTTTGGTGTGTTATCTTACCCTATCAGCCTCAGTGCTTATCCTTATCGCTTCCTTTCGCTATGCAGTGGGCTTTGATTATTTTTCATATCGAAGAATATATGAAAAAGTGGCTACACAGACCTTTGAGGAGATAATAATAACCCGAAGAAGTGAACCACTTCTATATCTATTGTGCAAAATTTTCTGTCTTATGGGATGCTCTTATCATACATTCTTATTTTGCATAAACACATTTCTGCTTATTGTGGCGATGCGATTTATCTATCAATATTCCAAACTTCCATGGTTCAGTGTCTATCTTTATATCACACTGCAGTTTCTCGCATACAATATGAACCTTGTCCGCCAATCCGTCGCTGTATCCTTCTTTCTACTCGCCTATCCATATATAAGAGAAAGAAAACTTATCCCATATACAATACTAATCATCATAGGCGGACTTTTTCATAATTCACTCTTTATTATGTGGCCCCTCTATATTTTTCTGCCCATAAAGGGCTCACGGAAGCTTTTTGTTGGTCTGACAATTATCACGATTCTGGGATATATTGCATTTGATCCCATCTTCGCAATCATACAGCCAATCATTTTAAAAAATTACAACAATTACTCACAAAGTTATTTCTGGCAGCCAAGCAGCATTACCTATGTCATCCCATCTGCCATGTATACAGTATTGATCTACCTATTTCGAGATCAGATAGACCCATCAAGACGATCGACCTATCTGAACAGTGCCATATACCAATGTATTATCACACTGTTTATCACAAAACATTTTATACTAGAGCGCTTTGCCATCTATCCTTTCGCCTTATCTTTATTGGCCATACCAGAAATTATCGCCACTTACCGGGAGAAGGATAGAAAACAGAAAATTGGATACAGGCAAGTGATGCTTCTATTTTTACTCTTTGGTGCAGCATACTTTTTCTTTGCGGCTGTAAAAGGATACCATGGAGTCTATCCTTATATTAGCTTACTTAAAAAAAGCCATTCCATACTGATCAATTAATAATTCACACAGATAAGGGGCATACTTGCCTATAACAAAATCACTAAAAATTTTTATTTTTTACTATCATTTTCCGTCAATATGATGTATAATTACCCTATACGCTATTAAACAGGAGGATAGTATTATGGCAAAAGAAATGATTGCGATGCTACTTGCCGGCGGTCAAGGTTCTCGCCTTTATGCTTTGACAGAGAAGCTTGCAAAACCGGCAGTACCATTTGGCGGCAAATATCGTATTATCGATTTTCCGCTGTCTAATTGTGTCAATTCAGGAATTGATACGGTGGGTATTTTAACCCAGTATCAGCCTCTGGTATTGAACGAGTACATTGGAAACGGCCAGCCGTGGGATCTGGACCGTCTCTACGGGGGTGTACATGTCCTTCCGCCTTATCAGAAAGCAGGCGGTTCGGACTGGTATAAGGGAACAGCAAACGCCATATACCAGAATATCTCATTTATTGAGCGATACGATCCAAAATATGTTATTATTCTTTCTGGTGATCAGATCTGCAAGCAGGACTACAGTGATTTCCTTAAGTTCCACAAGGAGAAGGATGCAGAATTCAGTGTGGCTGTAATGGAAGTTCCATGGGAGGAGGCTTCCCGTTTTGGTCTTATGGTTGCGGATGAGAACGACAAGATCACAGAATTTCAGGAAAAACCAAAGGAGCCTCGCTCTAATCTGGCTTCTATGGGTATTTATATCTTTAACTGGGATATTTTAAAGAAATATCTGGAGGAGGATGAGGCAGATCCAAATTCCGAGAATGATTTTGGCAATAACATTATCCCAAATCTTTTAAGAGACAAGCGCAGAATGTATGCTTATCATTTTGATGGCTACTGGAAGGATGTCGGAACCATCTCCTCTCTCTGGGAGGCAAATATGGAAGTACTTGATCCAGAGCACAGTGGAATCAATCTTTTTGACGAGAACTGGAAGATCTACAGCCGCAACAGTGGTATGACTGGACATAAAATCAATTCTGGCGCTGTTGTGGAAAATTCCATGATCACAGATGGCTGTCGAATCAAAGGTACTGTAAAACACTCCATCCTGTTTGCAGGTGTCAAAGTAGAAGAAGGTGCTATCGTTGAGGATGCTGTTGTGATGGGCGGCACAGTGATTAAGTCAGGTGCTGTTGTTAAGCATTGCATCATCGCCGAGAATGTTACCATCGGCGAGAATGCTGAGGTCGGCGCTATGCCTTCCGATGAGATAAACGGCGTGGCTACTGTGGGAGCAGGCATTTCTATCGGAGAGAATGCTAAGATTGGTCCGAAAGCCATGATTAATAAAAATGTAGAAGGCGGTGAAGAACAATGCTAAATACCAAAACAAGTGCACTGGGAATTATTTTCCCAAATAGCTATGATGCGCTGATTCCAGAGCTTGTCAACGTGCGTTTGATGGCATCCATACCTTTTGCCAGCCGTTATCGCCTGATCGATTTTACTTTGTCCAGCATGGCAAATTGTGATATTGACAATGTTTCTGTTCTTGTAAATAACAACTATCATTCCCTGATGGATCACCTTGGCTCTGGCCGTGAGTGGGATCTGGTTCGCAAAAATGGTGGTCTTCATATATTTCCTCCATACGCTGAAAAAGCATCTAAGCCTTTTACCGGACGTGTGGGCGGACTGGCAAGCATCCTTGATTTCCTGAGAGATCAGAAGGAAAAATATGTTGTTCTTACTGACACGAACTCAGTTATGAACTTTGATTATCAAGCACTTCTCAATTATCATATCGAAAAAAATGCAGATGTCACCATCGCATACAATGCACAAGAGCTCCCAGCAGGTCTGTTAAATTCTCCATCTACAGACCAGAGCTACTATTACACCTTCGATATCGAGGATGGACGTGTGACAAAGATCTATGTAAATTCCAAGAAAAATGGAATCCAAAATTTCTCTTTAAACACTTTTATTCTTGACAGAGAGCTGCTTATCGATCTGATCAATACAGCTTTTGTGCGTGGACAGGAGTATTTTGAGCGCGACGTTCTGCTTCCTCAGCTCAATAAACTGAATGTACAAGCTTACAAATACGATGGCTATATCGCTCGCATCTGCGACATGAAGAGCTATTTCGATGAAAATATGAGACTTTTGGATGATTATAATCTGGATGCACTCTTCTCCGGTCATCCAATCTACACTAAGATTCGTGATGACAATCCGACCAGATACATTAAGGGCGCTAAGGTCCAGAATGTGATGGTTGCCGACGGATGTGTGATTGAAGGTGAAGTGGAGAACAGTATTCTATTCCGTGGCGTCAAGATCGCAAAAGGCGCTAAGGTTAAGAATTGTATATTAATGCAGGATACTACCATCGAGGCAGGTGCTGAGATCGAATATCTGATCACTGACAAGAATGTCTCTATTACTGCAGGAAAAGAAATGAAGGGAACCGATACCTTCCCAGTATATATAGGAAAGTACCAGACCATCTAACCTTGTCTTTCTACTTCTCTATATAAAAGCCAGCCAGAAGAAGATTTGTACTATTACAATCTCTTTTCTGGCTGGCTTTCTATTCTCTCTTACCTATACTTCCTGTATCCCAAACCTGAATGAATCCAAAGGCAAATGGACAGGTCATATTATGTATATTTATCAAAAAATTCTTTACACAAAAAATGAAATATATTATAATAAGGACATTATTGGAAAGGAGGATGAAACATGGCAAAAGACAGATTTGTAGAAACCTATTCACAAGGCATCAGCAATGTCCGCAAAATTATCGTAGATACAGAAACAGGGGTTAATTATCTGTTAATCTCTTCTAATATGACAACCGGGTGCGGTGTCACTATTTTGGTAGATCAAGACGGAAAACCTATTATCACGCCCATTGATACGAATCAATAATAATAGAAATAATGCTTTTTCTGTTGACAATGCCGCAAAACGGATGTGGCAGCCGCCTACCTTTTTGTATGGACGGCTGCCTTTTAAATTTACATATCTTTCAGTCTCTGTACACAATTCCTACATTCTTCAAAAATCCCGATATACAATCTCCATCTAGCACGCGTGGCGTCATTTCATGCTCCTACAAATTCGTATACCCCATCAAATATTTGTCCACCGCCTGTGCAGCTTCTCTTCCCTCGCGAATCGCCCACACTACCAAGGACTGTCCACGGCGCATATCTCCTGCCACAAATACACTAGGAACAGATGTCTCATACCCACCTTGTGCAGTCTTGACATTCCTTCTTTCATCTTGCTCTACGCCAAATGCTTTTGTCACATACTCCTCACTTCCAAGAAAACCTGCAGCTATCAGCACAAGATCTGTCTCTATCTCATATTCACTGCCCTCCACCGGAATCATCTGCACTCTACCTGTCTTTTCGTCCTTTTGGGGCTCCAGCTTCACAAGCTTCGCTTTCTTTACATTTCCCGCTCTATCTGTCAAAAATTCCTTTACCGTTGTCTGGTAGCATCTAGGATCTGAACCAAATACCTCCGCTGCCTCCTCCTGACCATAATCTGTCTTAAGGATCTTTGGCCACTCCGGCCATGGATTATCAGGCAACCTCGTCACCGGCGGCTTTGGCATTATCTCAAGCTGCATCACAGAAGCACAGCCATGGCGCATCGCCGTACCCACACAATCATTGCCGGTATCTCCTCCACCTATTACCAAGACTTTCTTTCCCTTTGCCGACACATATTGCCCATCTGACAAGCCAGAATTAAGAAGACTTCTCGTCGTCGATTTTAAGAAATCCACCGCAAAGTAAATCCCCTTTGCCTCCCTTCCAGAAACCTTGATGTCTCTTGGAGCAGACGCCCCGCAGGCCAGCACAACACTGTCATATTCCTTGAGCAACTTTGATGCCTTTCTATCCACTCCAATATTGATGCCAGTAATAAATTCCACTCCCTCCGCCTTCATCCACTCCACTCTTCGATCTATCACCCGTTTTTCCAGCTTCATATTAGGAATACCATACATCAAAAGTCCTCCCACACGATCCTCCCTCTCAAATACCGTCACAAAATGTCCTCTCTTATTGAGGCGATCGGCGCAGGCAAGACCTGCCGGACCAGAGCCCACTACAGCAACACGCTTTCCCGTGCGCAGTGTGGGTGGCTCTGGGCGGATATATCCATTCTCGAAGGCGGCCTCTATAATGGCATATTCATTCTCCTTAATAGACACTGGAAGTCCATTGATATTGCAAGTACACGCTGCCTCACACGGAGCAGGACAGACACGGCTAGTAAATTCTGGAAAACTATTCGTCTTAGAAAGCCGCAAATATGCCTGCTCATCATTTCCCATCCAGAGCAGATCATTCCATTCAGGAATCAAATTATTTAGAGGGCAACCCGACGCCATCCCTCCGATCAACATCCCGGACTGGCAGAACGGCACCCCACAGTCCATACACCGCCCTCCCTGCAGCTTTTGCTTCTCTCTGGAAAGCGGAGCGTGAAATTCACAATAATTCTTAATTCTCTGTCTAGGAGAGACCGTCTCGCTGCTCTCTCTCTCATAATCTAAAAATCCGGTTGGTTTTCCCATGTTCTCTCCTCCTTAAGCAGATGGATAATACAATTCTTTCTCTCTCCATCTACCCTCTCACTGTCTGGTATTTGCATAAAATGCCTCTATCTGTGCTTGCTCACTGCTCAGGCCCTTCTCCTCCATCTGCACAATCGTATTCATCATGCGTTCATAATCATGTGGCATAATTTTCTTAAATCGTGGCAGATATTCACCAAAGTGATTGAGTATCTCTTTCCCCTTCTCGGAATTTGTATAAGCCACATGTTCCTCAATCATTTCCTTCAGCTCAAGTACATCATACTTCGAGGTCAAGTTAGACAGAGAAACCATCTCCTTATTCAGACGTGTATAAAGATCGCGCTCCTCATCTAACACATAGGCAATTCCGCCGCTCATTCCTGCCGCAAAATTCTTTCCTGTAGAGCCAAGTACCACCACGCGCCCACCTGTCATATATTCACAGCCATGATCGCCAACACCCTCCACAACAGCCGTTGCTCCAGAATTTCTGACGCAGAACCTCTCCCCTGCAATACCATTAATAAATGCTTTTCCGCTCGTAGCTCCATAAAGCGCCACATTTCCGATAATCACATTTTCCTCCGCCTTAAATTTCACTCCCTTTGGCGGACAGACAATCAGCTTTCCGCCAGAAAGCCCTTTGCCAAAATAATCGTTGCTGTCTCCGGTAAGCTCCAAGGTCAATCCCCTTGGAATAAACGCGCCAAAACTCTGTCCTCCACTTCCCTTGCACTGAATAGTAAAGGTATCTTCCTTTAAAGTGTCCTTATACCGTCTGGTTATCTCGGAGCCAAAGCTTGTGCCAAAAGCCCGATCTGTATTAGACACATCCAGCTCGATGCTTCTCTTCTGTCCTGATTCCAAGGCATCCTTTAATTTCCTTGCAAGTACCGTCTCATCCAGTGTCTTTTCCAGATGGAAGTCAAAGTTTTTTTTGTTATTGTAGCCGGCAAGTTTCTGACCAGAATACGGATTATAGAGGATGCGAGACAGATCCAGTAGCTGCGCACCACGCCCTTTTGCCTTATCATTGATCACAAGCAGATCCGTTCTGCCCACCAGCTCGTCCACGGTGCGCACGCCAAGCCTAGCCATATATTCTCTTAGCTCCTGTGCCACAAACTTCATAAAATTCATCACATACTCCGGTTTTCCTTTAAATCTCTTCCGAAGCTCAGGATTCTGCGTCGCCACACCGACCGGGCAGGTATCAAGATTACACACGCGCATCATCACACAGCCCATCGTCACAAGCGGTGCAGTCGCAAATCCAAATTCCTCAGCACCCAAAAGAGCAGCGATCACAACATCACGCCCTGTCATCAGCTTGCCGTCGGTCTCCAGCACCACCTTATCTCGAAGCCCATTCTGAATTAAGGTCTGATGCGTCTCCGCAAGACCAAGCTCCCACGGAAGTCCTGCATGATAGATAGAATTTCTCGGTGCAGCACCTGTTCCACCGTCAAAGCCGGACACCAAAATCACCTGAGCACCCGCCTTTGCCACTCCTGCTGCCACTGTTCCAACACCAGCCTCCGACACCAGCTTCACCGAAATTCTTGCATCCTTATTGACATTTTTCAGATCATAAATTAACTGCGCCAGATCTTCAATCGAATAAATATCATGATGCGGCGGCGGAGAGATAAGCCCTACCCCCGGTGTGGAATGTCTGGTTTTCGCAATCCAAGGATACACCTTGCCTGCTGGAAGCTGCCCGCCCTCACCCGGCTTCGCTCCCTGCGCCATCTTAATCTGAATCTCCTTCGCACTTACCAGATAGCGCGAGGTGACACCAAAACGCCCGGATGCCACCTGCTTGATGGCAGAGCACCTATTCCATCCTTCTCTTTCCGACTCAAGGCGCTCCAAGCTCTCGCCTCCCTCACCGCTGTTTGATTTTCCCTGCAGTCGATTCATCGCAACCGCAAGCGTCTCATGAGCCTCCTGCGAGATGGAACCATAGGACATAGCACCTGTCTTAAACCTCTTAACAATCGATTCCACGCTCTCCACCTCATCTATTGATACACCCTTGGACGGATAAGCTAGATCCAAAAGCCCTCTAAGATTCATCGCTCTTTTTTCCTTGTGCAGCTCTGCAGAATATTGCTTAAAAATCGCATAATCTCCTCTGATTGCTGCCTGCTGCAAAAGATGAATCGTGAGCGGATTATACAGATGCTCCTCCTTACCTGCGCGCTCCTTATGGCTCCCCACACTGTCAAGCGTCATATCCACACTAAGTCCAAGAGGATCAAAAGCTGCGGAATGTAACGCGTCCACATCTGCAGCTATCTCGGCAAGCCCAATTCCCTCCACTCGGCTGATTGTCCCAGTAAAATACTTCCTTACCACATCTGAATGAATCCCGATCGCCTCAAAAATCTGAGAACCCTGATACGACTGAATGGTCGAGATACCCATCTTGGAAGCAATCTTTACAATGCCATGCAAAACTGCACTGTTGTAATCATCCACCGCCGCATAATAATCCTTATCAAGCATCCCTGAATCAATCAGATAACGTATGGATTCCAGCGCAAGATAAGGGTTGATGGCACAGGCACCATATCCCAGCAAAGTCGCAAAATGATGCACCTCCCTCGGCTCACCGCTCTCAAGAATAATTGCCACGCTAGTCCTCTTCTTTGTTTTTACCAAATGCTGATGCACTGCAGAGACAGCAAGCAAAGAAGGTACCGGAACATGATTCTCATCCACACCCCGGTCAGACAAAATAATAATATTCGCCCCATCCCTATGTGCTCGATCAACCTCCAAGAAAATATGATCGATGGCACGCTCCAGAGAGGTATTCTTATAGTACACAATAGGAACCTCCTCCACCTGAAAACCATCCACCTTCATATTTTTAATTTTCAACATATCTGTATTAGTGAGAATTGGATTGTCAATCTTTAGAATCTTACAATTTTCAGCCTTCTCCTCCAAAAGATTTCCATCCTCCCCAATGTAGATGGATGTGGACGTCACAATCTCCTCCCGTATCGCATCGATCGGCGGATTTGTCACCTGAGCAAAAAGCTGTTTAAAATAATTAAATAATGGCTGATGCTGATCAGACAACACAGCAAGTGGACTGTCCGCTCCCATAGCAGATACAGCTTCTGCACCTGTCATCGCCATAGGCAAAATCATAGTGCGTAGCTGTTCGTAGGTATAGCCAAACGCTCTCTGAAGCTTCGCCTGCTCGCTGGAACTGTATTTCACAACTCCTTTATTCGGAATCCGAAGTCGCTTTAGCTCAACCAGATTCCTGTCCAGCCATTCTCCATATGGCTGCTTCATCGCATAGCGAAGTTTTAAATCCTCATCATGAATAAGCTTGCCCTCCACTGTGTCCACCAACAGCATCTTGCCCGGCCTTAGACGTTCCTTCTTAAGAATATGCATCTGATCTATCTCTAAAGCCCCCACCTCAGAAGAAAGAACCAAATAATCATCATCTGTAATATAATAGCGGGAAGGACGCAGACCATTTCTGTCAAGCACTGCTCCCATAATATCTCCATCGGTAAATAATATAGAAGCAGGTCCGTCCCATGGTTCCATCATCGTGGCATAATATTGGTAAAAATCCTTCTTGACCTGCGGCATCGCCCGATCATTGCTCCACGGCTCTGGAATCGTAATCATAACAGCAAGCGGCAGCTCCATCCCACTCATCACCATAAATTCCAGTGTATTATCAAGCATCGCAGAGTCAGATCCCTCCTCATTAATCACAGGCAAAATCTTATGCATCTCGCCCTTAAGCACATCTGACTCCATGCTCTCCTCACGCCCAAGCATACGATCGGCATTCCCCCGTATGGTGTTGATCTCACCATTATGAACAATAAATCGATAGGGATGTGCTCTCTGCCAGCTTGGATTTGTGTTGGTGCTAAAACGAGAATGAACCAGAGCGATCGCAGAATCATAATCAGAAGATTGCAAATCGTCAAAAAACAGGCGAAGCTCTCCCACCAGAAACATTCCCTTATAGACGATTGTCCTGCTGGATAACGATACCACATAGGTATCATCATTGCTCTGTTCAAAGATGCGGCGTACCACATACAGCCTTCTGTCAAAGGCAAGTCCAACCTCCATCTGCTTTGGCTTCTTAATAAAAGCCTGAAAAATACACGGCATACAGTCTACTGCCTTTTTCCCAAGGATGGACGGATGAATCGGCACCTTTCTCCAGCCAAGAAATTCCAACCCTTCCTTCTTGACAATAATCTCAAACATCTTCATAGCCTGATTTCTCTCCAGTTCACGCTGAGAAAAGAAAAACATGCCGACGCCGTACTCTCTTTCATTGCCAAGCTCAAAGCCCAGAGTCTTTGCTGCTTTCTGGAAAAATTTATGAGAGATCTGCAACATAATGCCAACGCCGTCTCCAGTCTTTCCCTCTGCATCTTTTCCGGCTCTGTGCTCCAGATTTTCCACAATCTTCAGCGCATGCTCCACAGTCTGGTGAGATTTTATACCCTTAATGTTCACCACTGCCCCAATGCCACAATTATCATGCTCAAAACAGGACTGATACAAGCCCTCAGACTGACCACTTCTTCTCTCTTCTCTCTGATCCATACACGTCATATCCTTTCTTCTAAGTTTATCTCTCCTCTATCATACACCTTTTTTTCGCCCATGTAAATATATTTTTTCATTATATTATCAGATAATCTGATTATATAGCATAATACACTTTAATAATCTGACTTTAATAAAATAATCCTCTATATATATGGAAGAAAACCTAGTATTTAAAAACAATTTAAGAGCTAACTGGAAGAAATTATAATTGATCTCCCACTGGATTTATCACTAAAAATATAAATTGTGTCTAAATTATCACGTGAATTTCCACATATCCGTCCATCTATCATACATCCTTATCATTCTGATTGAACGTATTTTCATCCATATGTCAAAAGACAAAAAAGGGCTGTGGCCAAAGACAAACGCCTTTAACACAACAGCCCTTTTCTCACTGTTCAATTAGATATAAATCAAAACACTTCATCAGTAAATCCAATGACACCTCTTCCGATCCAAACAAACTGTACATATCAAGTACACATCCATGATCCTTGTCAATCTGTACATAAGCATTGTAACCACTTGCCTTATTTCCATTTGCATCAGACACTTGGTACTCAAACCACGCCGCCTTAAAACCACCGATCATACCATTTTGCACTTCACTGATCTCTATATCAAAACCAGAGTCTATATAAAATTCTCGCTGAAATTCTCGCGAGTATTCCATATTTTCTTCCATTTTTTCAGTTGTAATCTGATAATCAAGCAATATCTGATCTGTGTCTTCAATATCCTTTTCATAAGATAATGCATACTCATCTGAATAATCCAAGTCTATCTCAAATCCCTCTACAGGCTTGATCTCAAGAATCAGATCTCCCTCTTCACAGTACAGCCTATTTAATTCACTGCTGGTAGTATTCTCCTCTGGTTCCTCTCCATCACCATATATACTATCATAGAGCTGCCTTAATACCTCTTCAGAATAGACATCTCCATATATCTCCTTCACCGCGGAGACAAATTCTTCATAGGTCAGATACTCTGAACCATCAAGACTTCCGCCACCATTATCTCCAACACCGCTGGATGGATCTGTCTGCCCCTTTATCTGTGTGACAAAATAAGAAAATTGCTCGGTAAATGCACTTGGAACATATCCCCTTTCTAGTGCATTGTCAAGTATTTTTATTATCAACTTCTGCTGCTCTTGTGTGCCAAGCTCTGCAACCTTAATTGTATCTGAATACTCTGGCACTGTAAATTCTTCTGCCTCTGTCACCATATAGCTTCCGCTAAGCCCAAGCTTTACACTGGTACTTTCACCCAGATAATTCTTGGTAGCCACTATTATGTCGAGATTGTCCATCTCGTAAGCATATTCCGTATCTGTGATATGGTACTCTCCCTCCAGAGACATCTCCATTGAAAACATTCCATCAACTTCCGCTGACAGCTGGATATTGTTTTTCTCTCCATCCTTCACTGCTCTATAGTATGCGGCAGCACTCTCTCCGTCCACGCTCATCTGCAAATCTATTCTCAGATCATCACCCGGATTTTCCTTTCCAAAGAAAGAAAATACCAGCTCACCTTCCTGTTTCTTTCCATCATCAAGAGGAACACGAATCTCTATCACCTGATTCTGGCTTATGCGCACATAGCAAAGAATTACTTCACTCACCCAAGAATCCACCATAGATTCTTCCACTATCTCTTCTAGATTTTTAATAAAATAATCTGCCTCTCTGTCTGAGCTCATATTTGCATACCAGCTCATAAATGTCTTATTTTCCTTTATCATCTTCGGCAGATTCTTCATATGCTTCGCATAATTTCTCTCTGACATAGACAAAACATACTCATCTGTCTCCACGATACTGTTTCCAGTATCCAGCTTCACTGTCTGTGTTTTCTCACAGTTAATATCATTATACATCAAAGAGTACCATTCCTTCAGCGTGTCAGCCAACGATTGGATGCTCTCCTGCTGGCTCTCCATCTCTGTCACTGCTTCTGGATTAATTTCTCTTCCTGTCAGATCCTCTATATCATCAGCATTTACTCCCAGATAGTTATCATACAGTCCCGGAAGTCCAAGTATAACTCCGGCACTATCTGCAAATATTTCCAGTCTGGCCGGCTTCATATCACCCACCATCGCCGTGAGTGCCATCATCGCCTGTGCCTCAATTTTATCTGAATCCACACTTACAGAAAAACTAATTGGCGAATAGTCCTTCAGCAGATCTGTCGCCATTCCACGTTCTGACACAGTAAGCTCAGACAACGTTACCGCCACCTGCTGAGAAATCTGCTCTCCTTCTAAGATTTCATTCAGCATCTCGCCGCGCTCATCCTCTGCCAGAGACTCAAAAGTATTTTGAAGTGCCTTTTCCACAAAAGATTTTGCCTTGTCTGCCCCGGTGAGGGTTATCACCAGATAAATCAGCGTCACCGCTATGGCTGTGCCGACTACACCCATCACTATGTATGGCGCCTTGCTCTTTTTAGGCTTACCTGCAGACGAATAAGTTGCCGCCTGATTTTCCTTCCAATCAAAATACTGGCCGCTGCCCGTTCCTGACTGTGCTGTCTGCTGATAGTCAGAGTCAAGTCCTTGTGAATTTACCGTGATATCACGCCCCACGCTCACATTCTCAAATTCAGAGCAAGCTACCTCCTCAGACATATTCGTCTCTGTACCTCCAAGCTCGCTGTCTTGCTCACGGTTCTCTTTCTCCGCCTCTCTCTCCTCTGTCCTTTTAAGCTCTATATAGCTTCCACATTCTGGACAAAATATGGTATCCTCCTGAATCTCTGCGCCACATTTCGCACACTTCATCTCTCTGCCTCCTCCTTCTATCCTCCGATGTGGATAGCTTTATCTATACCTCTAAACACATCAGGCATACAATATATACAAATATATATTGTATGCCTTATCATATCACTTATTATAATTTTATGTCAAGTGGCGATTATTCCCTACTTCCTCCACCTCCACCGTCACTGTCCACTCACTTCCATAGTCTTCTACCCTCTTCACTACACCTGTCAACCTCTCAAGTGGTTTTAATGTATTGTTGGACATGGCAAGTGCTGGTTCTATCGTATAATAATACATGGTACCTTCCAGTGTACTAAGCGTGGATTCTGACAATTCCACCTTATCGCCCTCGCTTACAAGCTTTGGCCTGCTCATCCTAAAATCCATCTCTCTTGACATATCACCCCTCATTTCTGCACTGCTTTTGCACAAATCACTCCTTATTGATTTATACAGAATCTCCTCTAGCAGCCAAAACCACCTGTACTGTCTGCTCTGTAGCCTGCTCGCGCCCCGGCACAACCATTGTCACTGTAATGGTATCTCCTGCCTGATGCTCTGCAAGAATAGCTGTCAGATCCTCCATCCCTGTAATTGCTCTTCCGTCAACTGCTGTGATAATACTTCCTGCCTGTATCTGATACTTCTCTGCCGGGGAATTTTCCACCACACCTGAAACATATACTCCTGCTGGCATCTGGAACATTCTCTGAAGCTGCTCTGTCACATCCTCGCCATAGATGCCAAATAACACTCCATCCTGATTCTGTGTTGTATTGTTTCCATTGATAATCGACTCAATAATCGGCTTTGCATTTGTAATAGGAATGGCATAGCCCATGCCCTCCACACCACTCGCTGCATACTTAACCGTGTTGATTCCAATTACTTCACCGTTAGAATTAAGCAGAGGGCCTCCACTGTTTCCATTATTAATCGCCGCATCCGTCTGTATTAATGTCATCGTCTTATCTGTAAGCTTTACCTCGCGGTTCACCGCACTGATCACACCTGTTGTGACAGACTGTCCATATCCCAGTGCATTTCCTATAGCGATCGCCGCGGAGCCCACACGGACACCTTCAGAATCTCCCAGCGCCGCAATTTTTATCACAGATCGCGTCTGCTCTGGTATATTTGCAATAGGAATCAGAACGATGGCAATATCTGCATCCACATCACTTCCCAACACAGATCCCTCTACCTCCATACCATCAGAAAATACCACTGACACCTTATTGGTATTCTCAATCACATGATTATTGGTCAGAATCATCAGATTCTCGTCACTCTCCCCAATAATAATACCTGTACCGCAGGAATCCTGCTCCAAGATTCTTCCACTATTGCCACTGTTATAAAAACCGTAGGTAAATATATTTCTCTCCTGCACATATGTGACACAATTTACTGCCACCACAGAAGGCAGAGCAGCATCCACAATATTCGACACATCTATCACTGTGCTCGTCGCGCTGTTCGGATTGGTCTTACCAATGGATGCAAGCTGATCTGCATCCATCACATCGCTCCCTGCTTCTCCTCCCTCCTTTTCAGGCACCATCTGAACAACCTCTGTCCTAACCGGCTGCTTCTCTATCCCTGCGCCTTCCCTTGTATATGTCAACAGACCAAATCCAAATACCATGCCAAAGGCAGCGGAACCTGCCGCAAAACGCAGCGCTTTTTTCCAATTTCTCTTTTCCTTTGAAGTATGTTCAGAACTAAATTGTATCTCCTCTTCCTTATTTTCATAAAAATCTCTATAATCGCTCATATTGGTATCCCTCTCTCTTTCTGAATCTCTACTGTTTCTCAACTTCTGAGATAAGAATACCAACCGATTATGTCCACTTTTTGATAAAAGTGTGGAAAATCTGTGAAATCAAATCCTCACACTCCATATACCACTTTTGCAACCTATTTTCTGTGCATAAGGTTACACAATCAACAGAATAGAAAAAGTAACTTTCCCTGCTTGCCGCACGACTTGTGTACCGTTCTTATAACACATTTCCTTGCACGAGACTGCGCAAAAAAGGGCTGTCGCCACAGCCCCAATTTCTATTGCAAAAAGTCTTTTATTTTCTTGCTCCTAACCGGATTTCGCAGCTTTCTAAGAGCCTTAGCCTCAATCTGGCGAATACGTTCACGGGTGACATTAAATTCCTTGCCAACCTCCTCCAATGTTCTTGGATGCCCGTCCAGCAGACCAAAGCGCAAGACAATCACCTGCTTCTCCCTGTCCTTCAGATCCTCAAGCAAGGTATCGATATGCTCCCTCAACATCACAGATTCAATATTCCCCTCCGGCGTCACAGCATTATTGTCCGCCACAAAATCGCCCAGATTGGAATCGTCCTCCTCGCCGATCGGCGTCTCCAAAGATGCAGGCTCTCTAGCAATCTGCATAATCTCGATCACCTTATCCTCCGACATGCCCAGCGCCTCTGCAAGCTCTGTCGTCGTCGGCTCATAGCCAAGCTCAAGTGTGAGCTTTCTCTGCATCTTCGACATCTTGTTGATCGTCTCCACCATATGTACTGGCACTCGGATCGTTCTCGCCTGATCGGCAAGAGCCCTCGTCACAGACTGGCGAATCCACCATGTCGCATATGTGCTGAGCTTGTACCCCTTTTCATAATCAAATTTTTCTACACCCTTAATAAGCCCAAGATTCCCTTCCTGAACCAGATCCAAAAAGCTCATGCCGCGCCCCGTATAACGCTTTGCAATACTGACCACCAGACGCAGATTTGACTCGATAAGCCTCTCCTTCGCTGTATTATCCCCAGCTGACTTTTTCTTTGCAAGCTCCAGTTCCTCATCTGCACTGAGCAGTGGCACTGTTCCAATTTCCTTCAAATACATGCGGACCGGGTCCTCTGTGCCTATTCCCTCCAACAGATCAATTGCGTCCAGATCAATGTCCTCTTCCTCATCCTCCAAAAATCCGTCATCGTCCTTATCTAACAAAAGATCCTCATCCACAAGAGCATCTGTATCTATAATACGAAGGACATCAATCTTATTATCCTCCAGATATTGATAAATATATTCCAACTGTTCTAAGGAAAGATTCTCATTCTTGAAGAAATCATTGATCTCCTCAACTTCCAAAATTCCCTTCTTTGAATTTCCCAACTCGACAAGTTTCTTTAATTTCTCAGTAAAGCCATCTCTTTCGTTTTCCACGTACATGTTCCTTTCTATAACCATATCATTCGGCTTAGGCACTAAAATCCTGCGGACAGAAAATATTCAAAGCCTTTTCTCTGACATTCACCGATATCTCTTTTGGCGCACCCCCATACTCTCCATCTAAAACCCAAGGCACCTCCCCCGGTGAATGAATGGTAAGCTGTGATGCCTTAAAGGTATACAATGCCTCCGAAGACATGTCTGCAGAAATAATAGATGTGAGAATATTCTGAAGCTCCGCTGTACCTTTTGGCTTTCTCAGCAAAGTAACCTCAAACACGCCATCATCCATACGCACCGATTTTCCTACCAGCTTCTTAAAGCCGCCCACCGACGTTGAGTTGCTGATCATGCCGTACAAAAATTCTCCTTCAATTAATTTCCCGTCATGCTCCACTTCCATTATAGCGGGCTTAATTGAGGTAAGCTTCTTCATCCCTTCTATTATATATGCCTGATACCCCAGTACATTTTTCATCTGCTGGGGCGTTGCATAGGAAACCTCTGTAAAAGCTCCAAATGCAGCCACGTAATTAAAATACCGCTCATTAAATGAACCTACGTCACACTGAAACTGCCTGCCCTCCGCAATTAATCTCGCAGCGTTCTTCATGTTCTTTGGTATTTTCAGACTAGAGGCAAAATCATTCGTGGAACCTGCCGGAATATAGCAGAGCGGGACATTAAGCCCCTCCTCCAACAGCCCGGCAACCGTCTCATTCAACGTGCCATCACCGCCGCTGCACACAATACAGTCATACTGTGCACCTCTCGCCTTCACTGTCTCCTTTGCGTCAAGTACACTCTGGGTAATATGCATAGTCGGCTCATATCCCGCCCTGACAAAGATATCAAGAATCTCCAGCAGGTTGCTTTTTATCTGTCCTTTTCCCGACTTGGGATTTACAATAAATAGTAATTTCATCCTATTGTATTCTCCTTTCCCCGGTAAGTATACCTCAACAACATTTTAAAGGATTCTTCGCAAGAAGTCAATGGTTGAAACATACAAAATTTATTCTACCATCTGTAAAAGCTCACCAGTGATCTCCGCCATATTGGCTGATACCTGCTTTGTATTTTCCGAGATCTGTACATTTTCCTTCACCACATGAGAAATTCTCTCAATCTGGCTAACTGCATGTGACACAATATCGACATTTTTTCTAACCATGCTGGTTATCTCCTTAACATTTTCACCCGCCATTTCTATCTTCTCAACCACAATATCAAATGCATCTGCCGTCTGAGCTGTGATTTCCTTTCCGTTCTCCACCGCCCGTATTGAATTTGTGATAAGATCTGTTGTCTCCCTCGCCGCCTGTGCGCTTCTCGCAGCCAGTTCTCCCACCTGCGTCGCAACCACAGCAAAGCCCTTACCCATCTCACCTGCCCTTGCTGCCTCAATGGAAGCATTGAGAGACAGCATGTTGGTCTGCTGCGCGATGGAATTGATCTCCTCAATAATAGTCTCTATCGCTTTTGACATCTCGCTGATCTTTTGCATAGAATCCTTTAAAAGCTCCATCTTTCCCTGTGTCTGCTGAATTCTCTCCGCTGCACTGCCTGTGCTCGCCGCAACCTCCACAGAGGTCTCAACGCTGCCGCTTAATTCCTCTGTAAGCTGCGCCATTACCTGTTTTAAATCTGCAACCGCTCTCTCCTGTTCCCCTGTTCCTTGATATATATTATTAGCATTTTCTAATGTCTCCCCTGAGACAGAATCCAAATTTGTGCAGGCATTTTTGACATTCTCAAATAAAATGCGATTGTTCTCCATATCTATCTTCTGCTGATCCAGAAGCTTTTCATTCTCCTGCATACTATGACAGATACTTTCCACCATCTTATTAATACTGTCCGAGAGCAGGGAAAATTCAGGATTTTCATGCTCATTCACCACAATACTAAAATTGCCTCCTGCAATCTTCTTCACCGAATCACTAATCTGGTGAATTCCGCGCACAATCTTGCCGTCCACCAGCCGATTGATCATAAACAAAAGCACCACAAATATAATCAGCATACTAAAAGAAACGACCAAGCTTTGATTTACACGTGCCTCATAATATTCTCCCTCTGGCATAAAAGTCCCGATCACTTGTCCGTTAAATTCCTCTGAGACATAAAAGCCATCCACACCATGAATCTTCGCCCTGCCATTTCCAACCAACTTTGATGGAAATCCCGCGTCCGCAGCAGCCATGCCAATCAAGCTGGAATCGGGATGTGCCAGTATTCTGCCGCTTGCTGCATCGATCGCATAGATATATCCCTTCTTGCCAAAATCGATCTCCTTAAGGACTGTCTCTATCTCCGTGCCCATCAACATATCCTCCAAGATCTCTGGCCGCACTCCCACCTGAACAAATCCCTTGGCATCTGTCCTTGTCACGCCTATATACTGCATGACAATTCCCTCCGCCACATTCACCTGAGGCTCCTGCGCGATCTCAATAGACGGATCATCCAAAATTGCCATAAATGCACCAGACTGCTCTCCGCTGCTCATATCAAAACCAATATAGGCATCTATTGTGCTGCTGACAATAATTCCTTTCTCATCAATAATATGTAATTCATTCACTTTGAGCCTATCTTTGATCTTATTTAACTTCTCTATATTTCCAAAAATAGTCTTATCCATGGCAAGCATATCTGCAAATGCCCTCGCTTTGGCAAGATTATCTTCGCTGAGATTCTCTGTCAGATTCTCAATATTCTTCTCATTGTTAATAAGCTTCTGTTTGACATCCTCCAACTTGATCCGGCTGGAAGCTGTGTTATTTCTCTGATTGATCACCGTCTGAAATGCAAAAATCGCTGTAACTGTAATAATAAATGCTGTCAGCATATAAATAAAAAGACGTCTTGTAAAAATCTTTTTCATTATATAGCTCCTTTCGTCTCTGGCAAGTCCCGCCTCAGACCGCAACAAACTCCTATGCGGCAGTCATCAAGTTTCAGTATTGCATTAAGAATCCCAGTTAATAATTATTTAGTAACTTCCTCCCTTTACCATGATACAGCAAATTTCCAAAAATTACAACAATATTTCATTAACCAAAGATTTTTAAATATTATTTTTTATTAGTAATTATGCCTAAAAAAAACCACGCCCGCACATTGCAATACAGACGCAGTTCTCTCTATTCTATTCTTCTACTCTTTTTATATCAAAGGACTTTGCAATCGCTGTGCGCGCTTCAGGAAGAGTTTTAAATTCTCCTGCCTTTAACATCTGCGCCATCAGATTGCCAAGTGCTGTGCCCTCAATCGGCCCGGCATAAACTTCTTTTTTGGTACTTTCCTTTGTCAGCTTATTCAAATATTGGTCCTGACAACCGCCGCCCACGATATGAAGCCTTTTATAAGTTTTTCCTGTAATCTTCTCGATCCCTTCCACCGTCTCGGCGTAGCTCCTAGCTAGACTGTGATAGATACAAGATAGCTGCTCGGACAGATCCCTTGGAACCTGCTGCCCGGATTTTTCACAGTAGACATTCACTGCATCCAACATGCTTTCCGGTGCAAGGAAACTTGCATCATTGACATCCACCACAGACGGAAAATCGGCAGCTTTTTTGGCAAGTTCAGCAAGTTCAGGGAAACTATACTGATTATTCAGCTCTCTCTTTGCACTTTGCAGCATCCACAGCCCCATAATATTCTTTAGATAGCGGAACCGGTATTCATAGCCGCCCTCATTGGTGAAATTCAGGTTCTTGCTCTCCATAGAACAATCTGGCTCCATGCGCTCAATTCCCATCAAAGACCACGTGCCAGAGCTCAGATAGATAAAATCATCATCATTGGCTGGAACAGCGAGCACAGCAGATCCTGTGTCATGGGTAGCAGGAAGCACAACCTCAAGGTCAAAACCTACCTCCGCCTTTATTTCATCCTTCAGCCTGCCAACGGAGGTTTTCGGAAGAACCAACTCCCCAAATATGTCTGTATTTAATCCCAATCTGTCCAAAAGCTCTTTATCCCATGTCTTTGTCTTCGCATGGACTAGCTGCCCTGTGGTGGCATTGGTGTACTCATTCTTTTTTACTCCAGTCAACAGAAAATTAAAATATTCTGGCACCATAAGGAAAGATCTCGCCTCTGTAAGGTACTCTGGATTAGAAAGCTTTATCGCGTAAAGCTGATAGATCGTGTTAAATAATTGCTTTTGTATACCTGTTCTCTCGTACAGCTCCTCCTCCGGCACAAGCTTGTATACCTCTTTATCCACTCCCTCGGTGCGGCTGTCACGGTACGCCACGGTATCACCCAGAACCTTATCTTCCTTATCAAGAAGAACAAAATCCAC
>CAJUOO010000056.1 GCA_910588535.1 uncultured Lachnospiraceae bacterium
TTCCTTGAGGACCACAGGCAGTTCGCCGGACTATTTTGATCAGTTAGGCAAAACACGCTTTGATAATCTATGAATACCAACAAGCGAAACATAAAATAGGGATACAAATATGTGAAGAACCACAGCGTATCCCAACTATTCAATAAAAGTAGTATAGCCCGTCCGCTATTCTCCTCAAGGAACCTATTGAAAAACGTTGGTACTTAGCGAGGTTTTTCACGAGCTTAGTATCCATTACGTTTTTCACTAAGCGGGAGCGGGGTGACGGAGGAAAACAGCGGACGGGCTATACGGACCTTTTCCAAAAATAATGAAAGAACACTTATCCTACAAGATGTTATAATATCTTATCAAATATGTCTTCTTATAAACAGCAATTTCATGTCAGCGGAGACTTTCAGATAGTGGGACAAAGCTATATTTTAACTACTGCATATCTCTTTATCGAAACACTGACCATAAAAACGCACAAGGGTACCTCCATATTGGTCTTAACCACAAATACAGTTGTGGCAGATGCAGAAGGCAATACAGGAAGTGCATATTCGCCTTCTAAAATTAAAATTGTACCACTGAACCAAAAGCTGTAATTCTCCGTTCAAAAACTTGTCATTGTGACTATTACATGCTATAATACAATCTGTAATTACTTATGAAATGTATTTTTCCATTCTTTGAAAAGAGGTTTTTATGGATTCCAATGACATTATGTTAGACAGGCAGGTTCCTCTCAATAGTTTTGCAAAGTCTTCACGGATACTTGGCTTTGTCTCTGTGGGTACCGGATTGGCGTCAGCCTTGCTTCCTTTTCTGGTTCCACTTCCTGTTATGTTTGGTATGTTAAGCATAGTATTTGCTTTTGTGTCAAGAACACAGGCGGGTCGCTTTCACAATTATGCAATTACTGGCATGGTGTGCAGCGGTGTTACACTTGTTTTCTTACTGATCGTTGCAACGTTCCTGATTCTCTTTCTGAATACAGCAGGCGGGCAGCTTATTGTGGCAGAATATCTGGAACAATATCATCAAATGTTAGACGCATATAATGAATTTTACGGCTATTAAAAAGGGGAGCAAGCTCCCCCTTTTATCTGCCTACACGTATTCGATTTTTAATTCCCTCTAACTTTGACGCTCTCTCTTCATACTCCTTCTCTGTCATCTTCTCTGTCAAAAAGGCAAATTCTCCTGATACCTTCTCTGACTCAACCGCCTGTATCGTACCAAACACCGCCTCCACTTCTGCCTTCTTCTCAGAGAGTGTTCCCTCCATACGAACATAAAAACATTTGGCAGAATTTTTTACATCAGCAAGTGCAAGCTTACCGCTGCTCCACGTTGTCATAATATTGGTGCGCAGATGCTTTACCTCATCTACAATATCTGATACTACCGCGCTCGCTGTGGGAAGCTTGCCAGCACCACTGCCATAAAACATCACATCACCCAACACATTCCCCTTTACAAATATTCCATTAAAAACACCGTTTACGCTGTAAAGTGGATTATCCTCCGTGATCAAAGTAGGTGCCACCATGCAGTAGATCTGTCCATCTATGCGCTTGCTGCTTCCAAGAAGCTTGATGGTATAGCCAAACAAATCTGCAAACACAATATCTTTCGCCGTTATATTTGTAATTCCCTCGGTGTAAATATCCTCATAGTCAACCTGACTTCCAAAAGCAAGAGAGGATAAAATCGCTATCTTTCTGCAGGCATCATAGCCCTCTATATCAGCGGCAGGATTTCGCTCAGCATATCCCAGCTCCTGTGCTTCCTTAAGAACCTCGTTAAATTCTCTATTCTCATTTCTCATCTTGGTGAGAATATAATTGGTGGTTCCATTTAGGATTCCTGTGATCTCACAGATCTCATCCGCGGTCAATGACTGATTGAGAGGCCGAATAATCGGGATACCTCCTCCCACACTCGCCTCAAAAAGAAAGTTGATCTTTCTCTCTTTAGCCATAGCGATCAGCTCAGAGCCATGTTTTGCTACCAGCTCCTTGTTGGAGGACGCAACACTTTTTCCTCTCTCAAGGGCACTTTTCACATATGTGTAAGCTGGCTCCACACCGCCCATCACCTCAACCACAATATCAATCTCATCATCCTCAAGAATCGTATTATAATCGTGCACGATCTTCTCCTGAATGGGATCGCCCGGAAAATCTCTGAGATCTAGCACATATTTAATCTGAATCTCCTGCCCTGCCTTCTTATTGATGCTGTCATGATTTGTATTAATTACTTCAACCACCCCAGAACCCACGGTACCGTATCCTAATACTGCTATGTTCACCATAATTTATTCTCCATTCTCTTTCTATTTTCTCTATGTTCTTCTCCTGTCCCCAAAGCTTCTCTATTCCCCGGACAGGATCTTTACATAATGAACACCCATCTGTGCTTCCATCTTCTCAATCATCTCTGAAGAATCTCCCGATACAGGTAAAATCTCCACACTCATCGTGATCGATGCAATTCCATTAATTGGAATCGTCTGATGAATGGTGAGAATATTCGCATGATACTCCGCGATAAGTCCAAGCACATTGGATAACAGTCCCGGCTCATCTTCAATCTGTATAATAAGTGTAATTGTTTTTCCTTTTACATTCTCATGAAAGGGAAAGATATCATCCTTATATTTATAAAAGGAGCTTCTGCTGATATTCACGGCATCTGTAGCCTCCTGAACGGTCATCACCTTCTCCGCTTCCAGCAGCCTTTTCGCCTCCACCACTTTAAGCAAAACTTCAGGAAGAGCCTTCTGCTTCACCACAAAGTATTTATCTGCCATGTTCATCCTCATTTCTGTTCGTGTATCAAGCACATCTGTTTTTACTAGAAAGAATCGTACCATATTTGCAGAAGAAATGCAAGCATATTTTAAGGCATCTGCTGTCCATTCACTATAGATAGCAGACGCCTTTCGCGTTTTTTATTTTTTCTGTTCCTCCAGCATCTTCTGCACCGCTTCCTTTTCCTGCTTGGATAGCAGCTCATTTGTATTCAGCTCAATTGTAAGCCTTTTATCCTCTAAAAGTATTACCTGATCCATGTACGCCGTTTCTGGTGTACGCACTATCGCAGGAGTCTCAAATATCTGTGCTGTCTCTAGATCATATATACTGTCCACCTCATCTACCTTAAGCGCTAGAAGCGTCTCATCCACTTTAGTAATAAGAAATTCTGTCCGATCGGTATCCGGCACCTCAGGCAGACCGAAGCGATTCCGCAGGCTGAGAACGGGAATAATATTTCCTCTCAGATTAATAATTCCTTGAATGTCCGGCACACTGTTCGGAATCCGCACAATTGGAAGAACTTTCTCGATTCCCTGCACGATCTCAATATTGACTCCATAGCTCTCGTTTCCCAGCTTAAATATCACCATTTTTCTGTCTGCCATTATTTATTACCCATGTCTTTCCCGCATAGGCCCCTCCACACAAGAACAGGCTTCTACACGTAAGCTTTAAAAATCTTTTATCCTTTTACTCCTTAAGGCTGCTCCATTTTAAATACGCACTGATAAAGGCATCCAGCCCTCCGTCCAAAACAGCACCCACATTCCCTGTCTCCTCATTGGTTCGGTGATCCTTCACCATCGTGTAGGGCTGCATCACATAGGAGCGAATCTGGTTCCCCCATCCGATCTCCTTCACGTCCCCTCTAATATCCGACAGCTTCTCTGCATTTTCCTGCTGTTTTAAAAGATACAGCTTCGCCTTTAACATCTGCATCGCCTTATCCTTATTCTGAAACTGCGATCTCTCATTCTGACACTGCACAACTATATTCGTTGGAATATGTGTGATACGGATAGCGGAGGATGTCTTATTAATATGCTGTCCACCTGCCCCGCTGGATCGATAAGTGTCGATTCTCAAGTCTCCCTCGTCAATCTCAATATCCAGATCCTCCTCAATGTCAGGCATAATATCGCAGGAGGCAAAGGAAGTCTGACGCTTTCCTGCTGCATTAAACGGAGAGATGCGCACCAGACGATGCACTCCCTTTTCCGATTTCAGATAACCAAATGCATTCTCTCCATTCACCTGAATGGTCACAGATTTAATTCCTGCCTCATCACCATCCTGATAATCCAGAATCTCACAAGAAAACCCTTTCTGCTCTGCCCATCTCGTATACATACGATACAGCATATTGGTCCAGTCACAGGACTCCGTTCCGCCCGCCCCAGCATGAAGCGTCAGAATGGCATTATTCTTATCATACTCTCCGCGAAGCAGTGTCGCGATCCTGAGAGACTCAAGCTTGACAGAAAACTCTGTAAGCTCCTGACGAATCTCTGGTATCAGAGACTCATCATTTTCCTCATATCCCATCTCCAAAAGTGTCTCAATATCTTCAAACTGCTGCTCCAAAGCCCGATAGCTCTCCACCGCAGTCTTCAGACCTTTTAGCTCTGTCGTCGAGCGCTGTGCCTTCTCTGTATCTTCCCAAAAATCAGGTTCTTCCATATTTCTTTCTAATTCTGCGATCCGCTTTTCCTTGTTATCAAGGTCAAAGTGAATCCCTCACTTCCGCTAACGGTGTCTTGTAGGCTCCCAGCTCAAATTTAAACTGATCCAATTCAACCACTTGCGCACCTTCTTTCTATATTTTATAATAAATTCTTCTCTACGCCAACAAATTCTTTCCATGGCAATTTTTATACTTCAGGCCGCTGCCACAAGGACATAGATCATTTGGATATACCTTCTTTTCCTCTCTCTTGACAGGTGCCTTCGCTGTACTGGTATCTTTGTTCGTTCCTGTCACTTTGGCAACTTCCTCGCGCTCAATCCTCTGCTCAACCCTCACATGCAGCAAAAGCTTAACCGTATCCTCTCGAATATTCGCCGTCATCTCATCAAACATATCATAGCCGCTCATCTTATATTCCACAAGCGGATTTCTCTGTCCATATGCTTGAAGCCCTATGCCCTGACGAAGCTGCTCCATATCGTCAATGTGATCCATCCATTTTCTGTCAATCACCTTGAGAAGAATTACGCGCTCCAGCTCACGAATCTGCTCGGCCTCAGGGAACTCAGCCTCTTTTGCCTCATAGAGCTTTACACTCTCCTCCTTGAGCTTCTGTTTGAGCTGAGCCTTGGTCATACCCTCCACAGCTTCCTTGGTAAGTGGTTTTAATGGTATAATCGGAAGCAATGCTGTATTGATCTCATCCAGATCCCACTCCTGCCAAGAATGATCATCGGACAGATAACGATCTATCACTGTCTCTACAATCTCTGTAATCATCTTATAAACCACATCACGCATGCTCTCTCCATCCAACACACGCCGACGCTCAGCATAGATAATCTCACGCTGCTCATTCATCACTTGATCATATTCCAAGAGATTCTTGCGGATACCAAAATTATTTCCTTCAATCTTCTGTTGTGCCTTCTCTATCGCACTGGAAAGCATCTTATGCTCAATCTGCTCATCTTCTGGAACACCCAGCGCATTAAAGATTGTCATCAATCTCTCAGAGGCAAACAGACGCATAATGTCGTCCTCAAGAGAGATATAAAATCTGGATTCTCCCGGATCTCCCTGACGTCCCGAACGACCTCTTAGCTGGTTATCGATACGTCTGGACTCATGGCGCTCTGTGCCGATAATCATCAAACCGCCCGCAGCTCTCGCCTCATCATCAAGTTTAATATCCGTACCACGACCTGCCATATTGGTCGCGATCGTCACAGCACCATGAATACCTGCCTGAGCCACAATCTCCGCCTCAAGCTCATGAAACTTAGCGTTGAGTACCTTATGCTGAATCCCTTTCTTCTTCAGCATAGCAGACAGCTCCTCTGATGCCTCGATTGTGATAGTACCTACAAGAACCGGCTGTCCCTTTGCGTGTGCCTCCTCCACTGCCGCCACAATCGCGCGCAGCTTCTCCTTGCGGGTCTTGTACATCGCGTCCTGATGATCCACACGAATCACTGGCTTGTTCGTCGGTATCGCTATAACGTCCATTCCGTAGATCTCACGGAATTCCTTTTCCTCTGTCAATGCCGTACCAGTCATTCCGGCTTTCTTCTCATATTTATTAAAGAAGTTCTGGAACGTGATCGTCGCCAGAGTCTTGCTCTCTCTCTTTACCTTTACGCGCTCCTTCGCCTCAATCGCCTGATGAAGTCCATCTGAATACCGTCTGCCCGGCATAATACGCCCGGTAAATTCGTCTACAATCAGCACCTCATCATCTTTTACGACATAATCTTTGTCCCTCGCCATAAGATTATGTGCGCGCAGCGCAAGGATAATATTATGCTGAATCTCCAGATTCTCTGGATCGGCAAGGTTCTCGATATGGAAAAATCTCTCTACCTTCTCCACACCTTCCGCAGTAAGAACAACATTCTTGTCCTTCTCATTGACAATAAAGTCGCCCTCCTCCTCAAGTTCCTCACCCATAATTGCCGCCATCTTCGTGAGCTCTGTGCCGCTTCCCTTCTCCAACTGGCGCGCCAAAATATCACATGCCTCATAAAGCTTTGTGGACTTCCCACTCTGCCCAGAGATAATTAAAGGTGTCCTCGCCTCATCAATAAGAATGGAGTCAACCTCATCTATAATTGCAAAATGAAGATCTCTCAGAACAAGCTGCTCCTTGTAGATCACCATATTATCACGCAGATAATCAAAGCCAAGCTCGTTATTCGTCACATAAGTGATATCGCAATTATAAGCCTCTCTTCTCTCCTCGCTGGTCATGCCATTGAGCACAACGCCAACTTTAAGGCCCAAAAACTGATGAATCTGTCCCATCCACTCAGCGTCACGCTTGGCAAGGTAATCGTTGACAGTGACAACATGTACACCCTTTCCCTCCAACGCGTTCAGATAAGCTGGAAGCAGACAGGTCTGCGTCTTACCTTCACCAGTTCTCATCTCTGCAATACGTCCCTGATGAAGAATAATACCTCCCATAAGCTGTACCCGGTAATGCTCCTGATTGATCACTCTTCTCGCTGCTTCCCGAACTACGGCATATGCCTCCGGCATAATCTTGTCCAGCGTCTCTCCCTCCGACACGCGTTTTTTAAATTCAGCCGTCTTTGCGCGAAGCTCCTCATCGCTGAGCGCCATCATATCAGGACGCAGCGATTCGATTTTATTCACAATTGTTTCAATTATTTTCAATTCTCTCTCACTGTGTGTGCCAAACAGCTTCTCGACTATATTCATTCTTTGCTCCATTCCTGCGCTTGTCCGCGCGTATTATCAGTCGGGACAATACCCCACTATACATACTTTACTATTGTAACACCTTCTAAACGGAAATTCAATACTTTTGTTTTATTAATGACATTAGAGGGCATGTCGCAGGCTGGCATACAAAAGGCGCTCTGGTTTTCCCAGAACGCCTGACATTTTAGGTCTCCGGCTCTATCAGCCCGTAGGTATTGCTCTTTCTTTTATAAACGACATTCACCTGATTTGTCTCAGAATTCATAAATACAAAGAAATTATGCCCCAACAGCTCCATCTGAATACATGCCTCCTCTGGGTCCATAGGCTTGACATCAAACTTCTTCGTTCTGACAATCTGAATCGTGTCATCCTCCTCATATTCCTTCTCTATAAATTCCTGATTAAAAAAGTCCCCGCCACTTTGTTTTCTGTCGATAATCTTATTCTTATATTTTTTAAGCTGCCTCTCAATAATCTCCTCTACCAGATCGATTGACACATACATATCACTGCTTGTCTGCTCTGCGCGGATAATACTTCCCTTTACAGGGATCGTCACTTCAATTTTCTGTCTGTCCTTTTCTACACTCAAGGTTACGTGTGCTTCTGTGTCAGGTGCAAAGAATTTCTCCAGTTTTCCTATTTTCTCATATACGGCGGATTTCAATCCCTCTGTCACGTCAATATTCCTTCCAGTAATCGTATAACGCATATGTCCATCTCCTTTTTCTTCATTTTCGAAAATAAAAAACTGCTTCTTTTCGATTTAGTATATTCTACCATATTTTCAGACAATTTTCAAGGCAAACAGTATCTGGTTTATTATCTATGACAGAGAAAATATCTCTTATCCGAAAAAACCTTTGTGTACCCTTATTCACGAAATATCTGCAGTATCTCTTGATTTCTATTTCTAATCAACAAAGTTTTACACTAACTCCCATCTGCCTGCTTTAGCGGATAAATTTATCAAGATGTAAACTTTCACTTTATATTCATCGACATTTTTTTGTGGACAATGTGGATAACTCAGTGCATAACTTATTTTACACATTATTTCGACACATTTCGCTGTGGATAAGTTTGTGGTTTATTCATATATTTTGTTGTTATTCAATTCTTATGCATAATATTTCAGATTGCTAATGTACAACTTTTAGATAAAGTGTATTATATCCAAAATAATATATGCTAGTCCCACATATATTTCCTTTATTCATTCTGTTTTATATTATAACAATCAAATAATAAAGAAACTTCCCACTCCATCTTATCTTTTCCTCTTACACTGACACTGCCTTATCAGTATATTCCTCCAAGGGGAGCGTCTATATAAGCAAAAAGAGCACCCCGCTTGAGATGCTCTTTTGTACCTTGCTTAATTAGTCTATAATATTAACTGCCCCGTAGATCGTTCTGTAATTCAGGCTGGATATTTTAATTCCAGTCCTTGCTGTGCTGGCATGTACTACTTGTCCATTTCCAATATACATAGCAACATGTCCGATCTCATTCTGGTTGTATGGTTCTGGATAGAAAATCAAATCTCCCGGCTGAATGGAATCCAGAGAAATCACACGACCATCAAAATACTGAAGGCTCGCGCGTCTTGTCAAACTATATCCAAACTCCTGATAAACCAGCTTCACAAAACCAGAACAGTCTGTCCCATTTGAAAGGCTGTTTCCGCCATATACATACGGGCAACCCACATATTGCAGCGCAAAGGATACAATAGCCTCCCTGAGTGCCGCATTAGAAGAATCTACTGGTATGCTGTCCGCCACAGCTTCCTGTGCCTCCTGCACCTGCGCCTGCTGCTCTGCGCGCTTTGCCTCTGCCTGAGCAACCTGTGCGGCCTGATATGCCTGACGATCTGCCTCTGCCCTGCGTCTTGCCTCCTCCTGCTCAGCCAACTTTGCATTTTCTTCTTCTATTGAAATTGCCACATCAAATTCCACTACAACATCCAGATAATCCATAGATACCCAACCATTCGTTGAAGCATCTACCTCAATCTTTGCCCAGTTATTCTCCTCCTCCATAATAACAAATTCTTCGCCAAGAGGAACTGCCGTTATGCGATCATAGCTGATATCCGGGCCAGACCTTACAAACAAGGTTGTAGTATTTACCGTGGCAACCTTCTTCGCAAGCTCGTCCACAAGAGCCTCTGCCTCCACACCTGTCACAAAATACTCTGCCTTGATATAGCCCTCGACATTACCAGATTCAATCTTATACCAGTCATCCACGCGCTCCAAAATTGTAGCAGCACAGCCATCATAGATCTTTCCGACAATTTCACAGTCAGTATTTGGCTCAACTCTTACATTGACATAATCATTCACTCTGGAAACAGCTATATTGTCATATTCAGACTCTACTGGCACCTCCGCCGGAATACCAACCACTGGATTCTCAAGGCCCTCCTGACTGGAAGATGCTGTTCTTGCATAATAGCTGTCAAGTGCCATGTCCATACCGGCAACTGGCATCTCTGCATCAGCATTTACCGCCAACGCCTGCATAGAAAATCCCGCTGTTAAGATGGCAACTGCCAGACAGCAGGACATGGATGTATGTACCAATCTTCTAATTATCTTATAGTTTCTCATGGATTTCCTCCGTATTTATATAAATTATTTTCCTATTTGTTACAAAATTATTACGCGATCAGTATTGATTATAACAAACATCATTCTCCTTGTCAATAAAAAGGAAAAATTTTTTTAGTACTAAGGTAACAGAATATTGCTCCTTCTGCTCACAATAGAAAATGGGAAGCCACAATTCTAAGTTTTCTAAGAAATACTGCCCACAAAGGCTCCTGTGTAGTTATGAAAACAGATTGAATCCACTACAGCCGTATGATTGCAAAAGAGACGATTGCCCTGCAGACATTTGGAGAAGCCTTTCATATAAATCGCATGACATGGATTAAGCTCTCCTTTTTATGGCTTATGTACCGCTCCAACTGGGGAACTAAGAAAAATCAAGAATGTATCCGTGATCAACCGAGCAGCAATCCAGCTAGGATTAAAAGAAAGTACGTTGAGAGGTTTTTTAGATACAGGAATATGTAAAATAGAGGATTTCACCCCTCTGGTAAGAAAATGGAATGATCAAAGAAAATGTGGAAAATTAAACACCAAGCATTTGCCTGCTGAGAAGCTATATCCCATTACAGACAAGGCGGTTCGAAGCAGGTTGGATATGAATTAGCCCAAAGCATCTCCTATTTTTCTCAATAATCCCCTGAAAACATATACCTATAATCAGTCACAAATTCCCGCGGCAAGCAACAAAGCACCAAGTTTACACTCCCCAAAGGGACAAGGTATTTGACACTCGCGACTGTCGCCATTTGACTCGTGGCCCGCGGGAATAGACCTTTTAATCATAGGGTACTCTTATATAGGAAAGGAATTGGGCACAATCATTTTTATCTTTTTCAGTAAATGAAAACCGTCATATGCAATGCTTATCTACATTCCATTTAGATATCTCTCTACGGCTGCAATTACATTTGCACCATCTGAAACTGCTGTCGCAATCTGCCTTACTTGTTTTGTTCTGACATCACCCGCCGCATACAATCCCGGCAGCGCTGTTCTTCCGTCCTCTCCTGCCTCGATATAGCCCTGCTCTTTATCAAGTACCTGTTCTGGTACCCCCATGACATTCGGCTCCATACCTATAGCCACAAAAATTCCATCTACTGGCAGCTCCGTCTGTATGTCCTTTTCCACATCGCGCAGTTTCAGATGACTTACCTGCTCCTCACCCTCAATGCTTTCTGGAACCATATTCCATAGTACCTCTACCTTCTCATTTTCCAGCACTCTATCGGCAAGTACCTTCGCAGCGCGCAAGCTGTCGCGCCGATGAATCAGATACACCTTCTTACAAAGCCTCGATAAAAAGATGGCGTCTCCCACCGCTACGTCACCGCCGCCAATCACTGCCACTGTGCGATCGCGGAAAAATGCCCCGTCACATGTCGCACAATAGGATACTCCATTTCCGCGCAGACGCTCCTCGCCGGGGATACCAAGCATGCGATGAGACGCCCCAGTCGCTATGATAACACATTTTGTCAAATACTCCTTATCTTCTGTCTTAACGCACCAATCTTCCTCCTGCCTTGCCAGAGACTGAACCTTTCCCTCCGCAAATTCTGCTCCCATGGACACAGCATGCTCGCGGAATTTCATCGCCAGATCAAAGCCATTCATACCGGGAAGCCCAAGATAATTATCCACTTCTGTGGTTGTGACAATCTGCCCGCCGCCCATGTACTCCTTTTCCAGAAGAAGCGCCTTCAACTTTGCTCTCTCAGCATAGACTGCCGCCGACAATCCCGCCGGTCCAGCGCCGATGATAACAACATCATATATATCCTTCATCTCATGCCTCATTTCTTCACAAAATATATTATTTTCCTATTATACCAATATTCCCAGATGCTCCAGCAGTATTTTACTTCCCATCAGTATTAACAAAATACCTCCTGCAAGCTCCGCCTTGGTCTTAAATCTTGCGCCAAATACATTTCCTATCTTAATTCCCGACGCTGACAGCCCAAACGTAATCAGGCCAATCAGGCAGATAGCAGGAATAATTTCAACCTTTAAAAAAGCAAATGTCACACCTACCGCCAATGCATCTATACTGGTAGCCACTGCAAGCAGCAACATTGTCTTAACATCAAAGGAATCATTGAGCTCCTCCGTCTCCTCCCTTGATTCCTTCACCATATTTAAGCCAATAATAACTAGCAACACAAATGCAATCCAATGATCAATCGTTTCAATCTGTTCCCTAAAATTGACACCCAAAAGATAACCGACAAGTGGCATCAGTGCCTGAAAGCCTCCAAAGTATACCCCTGCCTTCCATGCATTTTTCCATTCCATCTGCTTCATAGAAAGTCCCTTACAGATAGATACAGCAAATGCATCCATGGAAAGCCCAGCCGCTATCACCAGTAACTCCCAAATTTTCATGTTTCCTCTCTTTTCTGTGCTTCTCGGACAGCAACCCATTATGTTCCTTCGTGCACAGTCAGAAAGAATCCCGCAAGCGGGATTCCTTTTTATATAAAGCTGCAATTATCCAAAAGCTCTGCCACGCAGTAGAAATCTTCCTTTGCGAGATCAAAGCACTCTAACAATCTGGGCGAAAATCTTCCGCATTCCCCATTTTTAATCATCTGAACAGCCATATCATGGGTAAATGCTTCCTTGTACACGCGATTGCTGACAAGCGCGTCATATACATCAACAAGTGAGACAATCTGTGCACTGACCGGAATGGCCTCTCCCTTTAGCTGATCTGGGTAGCCCCTTCCGTCATAGCGCTCATGATGATACCTACATATATCATAACAATCACGATAGAATTGGCTGTCATCCTGCTTAAATTTCTCAAGAAGCTCTGCTCCATAAATACAATGCTTCTTCATCACTTCAAATTCTTCATCTGACAACCTTCCCGGCTTTAACAATATAGCATCTGGTATCGCTATCTTGCCAATATCATGAAGCGCAGAAGCACGAATAATTGACTCTGTATCTTCATCTGTCAGATGATACTCAGGAAAATACTTCTGAAGATATTTTAACATAATCCTTGTAAAGAACTTTACACGGCGGATATGCTCTCCTGATTCCAGACTTCTAAATTCAACAACAGAACTTAGCGCGTTGACAAGAAATTCATTGTTGTTGCGCAGCTTTTCCTCGCTCTCCATCAGCTTCTTCGTCCGCTCGGCAAGCTTGCGCTCCATCTCATTCCTGCTCTCATACAGATCTACAATATTTCTTGTACGGCGCATTACCACGCGCGGCGCAAATGGTTTATATATAATATCTGATACTCCGTAGTCATACGCCCTCTCATCACTCTCAGCCGTAGCCTCTCCAGTGATCAGTATAACCGGAAGATGATTCGTATAATCCCTCTCAGACATATATGCAAGGACCCCAAATCCATCCATCACCGGCATCATCAAATCTAAAAAAACAACCTTCAGCCTGACATAGTTATCCTCAATCAGCTCTACAGCCTCTGCTCCGTTTGACGCCTCCAAAACCTCATACTGTTCTTCAAAAATATTTGCCAATATCGCTCTGTTTACCTCTTCGTCGTCAACAATCAGAATCCTGTCTCTTTCCATATCTTTTCCTCCTGCCCAAACTGTGCCTTTTCATCTTGTTTTATAACGGCGTTCTTACTTATTATAATATAGATCCTTTGCTTTTGTCTATAATATCTTTTGAGATTCTTTTAGATGCTGCTATTCTTCTGACACTGGATCTCCTTCAACTCCGCCAGTGTCATCTGATCAATCACCGATCGAATCGCACTGTCCAGCCGCTTATACAGCTCAAGTGTCGCGCACCCACCAGCCCTCTCACACTCATTCTGTTCATCCAAAAGACACGGTGCAGGCGCAAGATCCCCCTCCGTAAGCCTCAGTATCATCCCTGCCGTATACTGCTCAGGACGCTTTGCCAGACGATAACCGCCTTGAGCACCACGCACACTCTCCACATATCCTGCACGGCCCAACACGGTAATAATCTGCTCCAAATATTTATCAGATATTCCCTGTCTCGCAGCGATCTCTTTTACCTTGATATACCGCCCATCATCATTCACCGCCAGATCCAGCATCAGGCGCAGGGCGTATCGTCCTTTTGTCGAAATCCTCATATACAATACACCTCTTCACGGAATAGTATATCCAACTTTTACTACCAAGTCAACTAGAAAACTTTCTTCCTCAGCTTCTCTATATTTTCTGTAAACATTCTTTTTTTGCTTGGTTTTGTTTGATCACTGTACCAAGCTTCTCCAAATCCTTCTGAGGTATCCACGCCTTATTATTGTTATAATAATGATTAACAAGCTTAAAGAACTTTTCGGGATATAAAAACAAAAGCTTTAACACCTGTTTTTCCTCTGAGGAGAGCGCCAGATACTTTTCATATTCAGACAGCATCATCTTGCAAAGCCTGATATCCCAATTATGCTTTTCCTGTATTTTGCGCATAAATAAATACAGATCGGTAAGCTGCAAATCCACTGAAAGCTTATCAAAATTAACAACAGCAATCTGCTTACCCTCAATTAATATATTATGTTGATTATAATTCCCATGACAAAGCTGCTGCTCTCTATCCGCCTGAACCTTAAGCTCCTCATAGCCAGATTGCTCAAGAAGTGTCAAGGACTGCTCTCCCTGTTCAAAAAATTCCTCAAAGCTTTTTAAGGTCTGAAGTTCAAATTCATTTTTCTTCTGCTTTGTGCGCATGTAGGTGCGCACCTTCTTAAGCAACCTCTGATGCTTTTGCATTGTATTTTTCAAGGACGGTGCCATAAAGCGGGAGAGGCCCTGCCTGCACTCTACTGATAATCCCTTCGAAACTTCGCGCATAGCCGCGTGAAGCCTTGCGAGCTCCCCAACTGCCAAAAGAATTTCTGAGGTATTTCTCACATCACACTCTTTGGATTCAAACCAGTTCTTGACGATATATTTTGTCCCATCTGTATCAATAGATAAGATCTGATTCGTTTTATTCTTAATATATCCATCTACATTTCTTCCTGTGTTTTTCAAGCCTCTTAATATTTCATCCTCAATCGAGAGCCGGAGCAGGGAACCGTCATATTCTTTTAGAAGAACGAGTCCCTTATCTGTTTCGCAAAGCATAGCGCCCCTGCCTCGTACACTCCTTATTACTTGAAAATCATACTGCTCTAATACACTCGTGCTTCTCTCACTCACCGCTGCCCCTCCAAAGATTACTGTTTACTCTGCTTCTATCTTATGAAGGGCAGGCTTTTCATATGCCAGCTTTCTTTCTACCATGAAAAAATAGACTTTACCATAGCAAAGATCTACACAGCAAATCCCCCAATTATAGTATATTCTCAAGCTCAGATAAAAGTTTCTCCCTTGTGTTACACTCTGGCTTCTCAAGCACGATATACAGAAGCTTTTTCAATATTCCTCCCAGTTCCTTCCCCGGTTTTATTCCAGCTTCTGCAAGATCCCTTCCATTAACAGCAAGCTCCTTGATAGACAGACAGTTCCCCGCCCTCTTTATCTCCTTATACAGCCGTTCTACTTCCTCTGCCTTCTGAAGCTTTATAAGATAGGGAAAGATATCCTCCCCCATCTCCACAATCTGCTTTCGAAGCATCCCCTTATCTGTACTGAGCGTGTCATATTGATGCTCCGAGAGTCTGGAAACAAAATCTATGGTATGATTGTCGAATTTTAAATCTCTTAATAGCTTTTCTGTTCTCACACGTCTATTTTCCTGTGATGCCTCCAAAACAGAGAGGAATACCGTATAGCGAAGGATGCTGTCCGCCTCCGTCTCCCTGAGCCTCTCAAGCATCCTCCCACCCTCTGCCGCATCAAATCCTCTGGCAAGCTCCGGCAACACCTGCTTGACCAAGCCAAGGGAAAAAAGCTTCTCTACTGTCTGTGGATTGGGAGACAACAAAAGCTTTGTGAGCTCTGCCTGTATCCGCTCTTTGCTGACCTTACACAGACCGGGCGCCAAGGCTCGAATCGCCTCCTGTGTCTGCGCCTCAATCGCAAATCCAAGCTGAGCAGCAAAACGAACGGCACGCATCATGCGAAGGGCATCCTCTGTAAAACGATCCCTCGCCTCCCCCACACATCGTATATTTCCACATTTCAGATCGCCGATGCCATCAAATAGATCGACAAGTCCTTGTTTAGGATGATACGCCATCGCATTGATCGTAAAATCCCGCCTCTTTAAATCTTCCTCAAGCTTTAACGTAAATTCCACAGACTTCGGATGTCTCCCATCCTCATATTCTCCGTCAATCCTGTAAGTTGTCACCTCATAGCCACATCCCCCAAGCATCACGGTCACTGTTCCATGGACAATACCTGTATCAATAGTCCTTCGAAATATCTGCTTTACCTGATTTGGATACGCAGAGGTGGTAATATCCCAGTCTTCTGGCTCCCTATGAAGCATAGTGTCTCTCACACAGCCTCCCACAGCATATGCCTCAAAGCCATGCTCAGAAAGCTTCTCTATAATATATTCCACCTGTGATGGCAGGTGAATATTTAATTCCTTTGTTATACCCTCCATTCCTCTCTCCTATTCTATTTTCTCCTCTCTATACTGTGCTGCATATCTCACAAAGGTCTTAAACAGCACCATTGTCTTTTGATCCTTCTGTGCTGTGCGCTCTGGATGCCATTGCACTCCAACGCTGAAGGGCAATATTGTAGATTCTATGCCCTCTATCACGCCATCTGTACTCTTCGCACTGACGCGATAGCTCTCTGGTACCTTTTTTACAGACTGGTGATGAAAACTGTTTACCAAAATCTCCTGTGCGTGATAGATCTCAGCCAGCCTCGTGTCAGATACAAATTGAACTTTATGTGTCTCACACCAGTCCGGCGCCTTCTGCATATGCCGCACGCGAGGTGTGCGCTTGAGCAGCCCTGTATCAATATCCTGATGGATACTGCCTCCTGATGCCACCGCCATAATCTGGATTCCCCTGCATATACCTAACATAGGCAGTCGCCTCTCCTCCGCTATCTGACAGAGCCGTATCTCAAAGCTATCCCTCTGTGGCAGAATATTTCCCATCTCAAATCCATCCAAAGGCTCTTCTCCCCAAAAATGCGGATGAATATCACCTCCGCCGGCAAATAGTATCCCATCTAATCTTTTTACATAATTCCCCTCTCTGCCGATACATTCATCCGCAGGAAGTAAAACAGGTATGCCTCCTGCCTGTGAGATACATGCCGCATAGCTTGATTTTGAACAATACGTCCCTTCCTGCATATCTATGCTGGTTGTAATACCAATCAGCGGATATTTCATAAAGCTCCCTTTTCTGCACTTATACACAATGTGCGATTCTTTTTCATTTTATAATATTCCTCTATAGATTACAATATCCATCCAGAAATATATAAGAATACCCTCTTGTCGCTATCTCTAAATATATAGCAAAAACCCTACTACAAACAATCAGACATCAAACTTTCAGCGCCCCAAGGAAAGATATTGGCTCCTCACAGCAACCGCCACATAACCTCAAGCAGTCTCTTAGCTCGTTGCCCACGAGAATAAAAAATCTTGACAATTTTGTTGTTTGGTGACATTGTTATTGATAGCAATCTTATCTTTGCTTTTGGTGAATAAATAATCGTAGTAGAATAAAAGAAAGGAGTATATATGAAATCTGTTCTTGTCACTGGCTCTTCGCGTGGAATTGGGCGTGAAACGGCTCTTCTCTTTGCCCGCCACGGCTACCGCACGGCGATCAACTGCCGTCACCGCGCTGATGAGCTTTCTCAAGTCAAACATGAAATCACATCTCTTGGCGTCCCATGTCTTTCTTTTCAGGCAGATGTCGGGAACTATGAGGATGCCTCGCGCATGATCTCTGCCATCTACAAGGAATGGGGTGAACTCTCCGTGCTAGTCAACAATGCAGGAGTGGCCTCCATTGGATTATTTCAAGACATGTCCCCCAGCGAGTACCAACAGCTTCTTCAGACTAATCTGCTCTCTGTCCTAAACTGTTGTCACCTTGTTATCCCCGATATGATCCGCCGTCACAGGGGAAAGATCATCAATGTTTCCTCTATATGGGGAATCTCAGGGGCTTCCTGCGAGGCGGTATATTCTGCCTCTAAGGGCGGCGTTGACAGCTTTACCAAAGCTTTGGGAAAAGAGCTTGCGCCAAGTGGGATTCAGGTCAATGCTGTGGCGTGCGGCGTGATCGATACAGAGATGAATTCCTTCCTGTCCGAAGAGGAAAAAAAAGCGCTCGAACAGGAGATTCCTGCAGGGCGCTTTGGAAGTGCCTTAGAGGCCGCAGAGCTTATCTATACTCTTGCTTCTGGTCACAACTATATCAATGGACAAATTATCACGCTCGATGGCGGATTTCTCTAAGCATACACTCTTTCCTAGCTAAGCTTTGCTATCTGATCAATGCCAAGGGACAGTATCACTGCACCTGCCTCGGATTTTAAACCATGCTTTTTGTTAATGGTTTCCATAATCGTATTACGGAGAGAGGTCGGCGTCACCATCGCAATCATTTCCTTCTCTGTATGGCTTACTCCCTCATAGAGAGGCTCCTGCTCTCCTGCTCCCACCAAGCGGGAGCGCATAATGGTGCCACCTCTTGCGCCTGCTCCTCTCGCTGTGTTCATCACCTCATCTGTGTGCCCCTGATTTACCACAACCAGAATCAGGCTGTTTGTACTGTTCTGTTCCATCTCTGTCCCTCCAATCGCGCCCTCACCTAATCCCTGCCTTTTTAAAATCACCGCCAGTATATGATTTATGCCTGTGATGGGCATCATAAAAACTATACCCTTAGCATGAACACTCCCCGGCAGGTTATCATTCAGCCGATTCATCAACCGCCTCGCATTTTCTCTGGAAGCAAGACTAAAAATTACATCCTTCTCCGAGGAACCGATGCCCAGCACATCCAGAAGCTCCGAGGATGCTGTTCCGGTACCAATACTCTGGAAATTAATGCTGACATGATGTTCTGCATAAAAACGAGCAAGCCCATTTCCCTGTCCACGCCCCACAAAGCTGATAATCAACTTTATATCACCTATTTTTCCGCCCACAAGCCATCCTCCTTCTATTCCTCATCAAAGAACACAATACTGTCCTCCAGCTCATCCAAAGAGATCTCCAGATGTTTCACAAGCTTCTTCTTTAATCTGCTGTAAAGTCCCAAAAGCTGAATGGTACATAGAGGCGTCATCGCCACCATAGCCACAATGCCAAATGCATCTGTAAGGATATTTCCCCCAACTGCTTCACATGCACCCATGGCAAGCGGAAGGAGAAAGGTCGTCGTCATCGGTCCACTGGACACGCCGCCAGAGTCAAATGCAATTCCTGTAAAAATCTGAGGGACAAAAAAAGTCATAGCCAATGATAACAAATAGCCCGGTATTAAAAATACCATAATATTCAGCCCTGTTAAAATACGCAACATCGCAAGCCCCACTGACAATGCTATGCCGACCGACAATGCTACCTCAATGGAATGTTGTGTGATAGAACCGTTAGTGATCTCCTCCACCTGTTTGGTAAGAACCCTGACAGCCGGCTCTGCTTTTACAATAAAATAACCTATCAACATACCAATGGGTATCAAAAGAAAACGCTGACTCCCCGCCCCTATCGTCTGCCCAATATACTGTCCGGCTGGCATAAATCCCACATTGACCCCTGTCAGAAACATAACCAGCCCTCCATAGGTATAGATAAGCCCCAACACAATACGAAGAATCTGATGCTTATGAAATCGCTTGGAGATTACTTGAAACACTAAAAATAACACCAAGATCGGCAACATTGCCACCAGAACTTCCTTCGCATATGCTGGGATTGCCTTGGCAAATTCTTCTGCCACCGCTCTTGTCGTTGCCAACTCCATCATGGAGGCAGGTGTATAGACAGCATCCTGCGGCTTGTAGCAGATTCCCAGTATCATAACTGACAGAATGGGACCTATACTGCAAAGTGCCGTCAGGCCAAAACTGTCCGTGCTCGAATTTTTATCACTTCTCACAGAAGCAAGACCAATACCCAAAGCCATAATAAAAGGAACCGTGATCGGTCCCGTGGTGACGCCTCCAGAATCAAAAGACACCGCAACAAAGTTATCTGGTATAATCACCGCCATTATAAATATAATTATGTAAAAAAATACCAACATATAGGAAAGTGGTATCCGCAAACGGATGCGCACCTGCGCAAGCATCAAAAACAATCCCACTCCCACCGCCACAGTAAGAATCAGCGCCATATTGGGAATAGAGGGAACCTGCTGCGCCAACACAGAAAGATCTGGCTCCGCGATTGTCACCACCATTCCCAACACAAAGCAGATTGCCAGCGGAATCCCCACATGCTTTGCTCTGCTCATCATCACGCCAATTCCCTCTCCCATGGGAATCATGGACATCTCCACCCCAAGTGTAAAAAATCCCATTCCAAAAATAAGCATCAGCGCACCGAAAAAAAACAATGTCCATGTCCCCGGTGTCAACGGCGCAATACTGATACTTAACGCCAGCACAATCACGGTAATCGGCAATACCGAAGCTACCGATTCATATACCTTTTCCATCAATAATTCATTCTGCCTCAAATATCCCGCTCCTTTTCTGTGTGTTTACTATCTCCTGACATGATAGGAGCACACTAACTCCCATCTGCCCGCTTTAGTGGGCATACAAATTAGGATGTGAAATTTTTATTTCACACTATTACAGTACAATACTATAGTATCAATTTCTAGTTTACTATATACAGAAAAGCAATGCAAATTTTTAATGCTAAATTTTTGTTAAGAATTATAACAAGTAGTTATAAAATAAAAAACATTCCCTTAATAATATCCTTTCTTATACTTCATTACATTAGTTTTCAGTTTTTGAATAAGAAAAAAATTCTTAAAAAAACTGTTATAATTCTTCATCTCTCCACTCTCACCTACTAAAAAACATAAACAAATTTCTAGCTTCTTAAAAATCTCACTTATCAAAAGGTACCACATAATTCGTATACTTATTTTACACTAACATTTCTCAATAGGTTCTTTAAGCAAACTTCATAAAAAAATTCAATAAGTATTAATGTTTTTCAATAAATTTTTTGGCTCATAGGTTGTTTGCCAATATGATTTAAAGTAAATAATATTGTATTTAAATTACAAAAAAAACTATAATTGGATGTATTTCAGTATCTACCACATTTCCTAATATAAAAGAAGGGAAATGATAAACAAGGAAAGAGAAAAATAAATAATCTTAATTATATTAGTAAATTTAATTTATAGTAAAAAAGTACTAATTAAATACTTAGTATAAAATTGTTTTAAATTAATCCGATATATGTATTAAATAATAAAGGAGGGTAGAATATAGTTAGAATGCTATATTAATATTACAAATCAAGGAGGGTAGATTACAATAAAGTAAATATAGTATTCCCCAAAAGTATCAAAAAACTAAATATCACCATTAAAAGGAGCCAAACAATGAATAAACAAATTATCTCTACTATAATCGGAATATGTTCCTCACTAGTTTTAACATGTATATTACCATTACATAATGTCCATGCTAACGAGGAACCAAATCCCCAAGTAATTATCGAAGAAGCTGCGTCTGATATTCCTGATAAGTTCGTTCAACAAATAATTCAAGAAAATCCAGATGCAGGCCTTATAACAATTTACGAATATACAAAAGCAGAACCAAAAATTACAGAATCAAAAAATGACAATGATGTTATACTTCCTCATTTAGCAAATACCATTTTTGGACCAATTACTACCACTATATCCAATCAAAAATATGATCAAGAACTACATGATGAAAGAATTCTTTCAGTAGCAAAAGGTCAGAAAAAAACATTAGAAACCACCCTCACATTTAGTTTTAAAGGCAGCATTAAAGGTTCTACATTAAAAAAATCTGATATTAATGCGGAAGTAACAATCTCAGGAACGTTTAAAGAAGGTGACACATATGATGGTCCTCCAGAAGGCAGCCCCTTTAATTCCAGAGAATATAGAATTAAATTTTTAGGAGAAACAGGCAATTATACACAAACACAATTAGTTACTACTTATTTAACAGGACAGATAATTAGCCAAAAGGTTTTATCTGAAGAAGGAACTTACGAAAAGCCAACGGATTCTATCTCATATAGCGTTGATAGATATATCAGTTAGCTAATACCATTTATGAAATTACTTATTCAGCTTTAAATGATGATCTGTCAGTTAATAGATAATCAGGGGGCTGTCGCTTTAACGAATGGAAATTCGTGAAGCGGCAGCTTCATTTTTGC
>CAJUOO010000057.1 GCA_910588535.1 uncultured Lachnospiraceae bacterium
CACGAGCTTAGTATCCGTTACGTTTTTCACTAAGCGGGAGCGGGGTGACGGAGGGAACAGAGGACGGACTGTACGGACCTCCTCCGTATTTATCTCAGAGACATAAAAAGATATATTTTGTCAAATTTATATTGTGGCTATAAATCTTAAAAACGCCTCCCTGCCCTCTTTTGTACATTTGTACACGCCGGCATCCTCAAGCACCCTGACAAATACTATTCCTATCTCCTGTTTTATAATCTCCTCTACATTTTCTTCTGTAATAGAAGCATATGTATCCTTCCATTTCTCCACCCAGTCTGCGTGCTTGGCGATGGATTCATTGGAGAGAATATCCTTTCCACAAAGAATATACTCCTTTAAAAGTTCCATCTCCTCTTTCAATCTTGAAGGGAGAACGGCAAGGCCCATCACTTCAATCAGACCGATATTTTCTTTTTTAATATGATGCAGCTCACTGTGTGGATGATAAAGCCCAAGTGGACATTCCTCCGTCGTGATATTATTGCGCAAAGTCAGATCCAACTCATAAAAATCTCCCGATTTGCGCGCGATCGGCGTAATTGTATTGTGTGGCTCCCCATCCGTCTCTGCGAAAATATATGCTTTCGCATCTGTATAGCTTCTCCACTGATTAAGAATTCTCTCCCCAAGCTCAATCAACCGTTTCTCATCCTTAGAGCGTGTGCGAATCACAGAGAGAGGCCACTTCACAATACCCGCCTGCACATCCTCAAATCGCGGAATGACAATCTCCTTTTCAATCGGCGCCTTCGCCATAGCAAAGGTATAATTTCCGCCCTGAAAATGGTCATGTGTCAATATAGAACCACCCACAATTGGTAGATCTGCATTAGAGCCAAGAAAATAATGAGGAAATAATTTAATAAAATCAAAAAGCTTTACAAAAGTGCTTCTGTCGATCTTCATCGGCACATGTTCCCCGTTAAATACAATACAATGCTCATTATAATAAACATACGGAGAATACTGAAACCCCCACTTCTGATTATTTACCGTAATTGGAATTATCCTATGGTTATCTCTCGCCGGATGATCAAGCCTTCCCGCGTAACCCTCATTCTCTCTACATAATAAGCATTTTGGATACCCGCTCTGCTTCACCAGCTTTGCCGCTGCAATCGCCTTCGGATCCTTCTCCGGCTTAGACAGATTAATGGTAATATCAAGCTGCCCATACTCTGTATCAACCGTCCACTTCATATCCTTTTTGATTCGATAACGGCGGATATAATCACTGTCTTGGCTTAATTTATAATAATACTCCGTCGCCGTCTTTGGAGACTGTTTATACTGGATCCAAAATTCCCGAATCACCTCAGATGGTCTTGGCATCAAGCACTCCATCAGCTTAGCATCAAACAAGTCCCGATAAGCGACACTGTTCTCCTCAATCACGCCATTTTCACAGGCATAATCCAAGAGCCCTTGAAGCACAGGCTCAAGCTCCACATCACAATACTTCTCCTCAGGCTCCTCATATGCCTGTAAATGCAGAACTGACAAAATGCGATTTGTGGCATACACCTCATCTTCTTTCGCAAGAAGCCCATTCTCCAATCCATAAACAACCAGCTTCCTAATATCACTATAAACCATTTCACTCACCCTTTCTAAATATAAAATATAAAAGCTTTTTTATTGATTTGATAAACGAAAAACACCCTATAGCTTTTTATAAATGTTTACACAATACGGCGAAAGCCTTGATTTATCAGGTTCTTCACCTTATCTGTTTATAATGCGCCACAACTCTTTATACTCCTATTTTGTAAATACAAGCGTCAAAAAAGTATTACACAAAGTGTTTTGTTACGCGATAGAACACCATTTTGCGTTATTACCATTCAATTTTACGAATAAATTCATATTCAAATGTTTCAAAATATTTATTCCAAAAACCTCGTGCATTGGGATTTGCCGTTCCGTGCTGTACCCAGTCGTATTGAAATTGGTTCTGAAGCAAATCATTTTCAAGACAACTTAGTAAAGCCTGCGCAAACTGCTCACCCCTATACTGAGGCAACACATAGACTTCTCCCACATTTACAGAAACATTATCCATAAATGCGATGTCATAATTTTCAGAATTTACTTCAATCAATCCAACTATTTTATTTTCATCTTCAGCGATATACACTGTGGTATCCTCGTTTGAAAAAAACTCTTTATATACATTTTCAGTAAATTCTTTGCCGGGATAAAACACAGGACTCTTTCTCAGATGGTTAATTAACTGTGACAATAAGTACCATATTTCATCCCACTTTTTTATTAGTTCATCTTTGTCCATTTTTCGTACTTTAATGTGGCCGTCATATTCAATCCTTGAAATTTGACGGACGGTTTTTTCACATATAATTCCAAATTGCATATAAATAAAAAGGCGCTGTATTTGTTTATCATGTGCATATAAACGTACTGAAAAATTAGTTGTTTTATCGATTACAATATCTTCTGCCAATTTTGAAAAGATACAGCTCATGGTTTTTTCATTATTTGCTCCATATCCCCATACAGGAATGTTGCACCATTTTTCATCGCCTTTATTATTTATTGAAAACAGAATAAAACCAATACATTTATCGTTTTCTATAGCAGATAGACATTTTGACTTAGCAAATTTTTCCTTAAGAAATTCACTGAATCTCTTTTTTGTAGCTGGCTTTAAAAATGAATGATATGCCACTTCGGTACAATATTTTTCATAAGCAATATCCAAAACAATATCGAAATATTTATCATTTTCGTATGTAAATTTCATCAAAATCTCCTTACATGTGATTGCAAAATAAAAAATTACTCTCCTCAATTTTGTCATTTAACCGCAAAAATTTCAACCAGTAGAATCATAATAACCCACAAAGCTCCAAAAGCGCAGTGTCTATGCAGGTTTACAATGTTTGACGTCCTGCCGTTTGCTAACACAATTTTACTATTTTTTATTATCTATATCATACTCATTTTTTTCACCATGTAAATGGATTATTACGGCTTTTATTCTTTTTCACCTGTCTCCCAATACTCTTCGTACACTTCATACAGATTCTTATTATCGATCCCCTCAAATTGATCAAATGTGATGTCCTCCCATGCCCCCTCATTAAATTCTGATAATAATCCCTTTATAAACACGGCATATTCCTTGTCAAATGCCTCTTGTTTTCTTCTTTTTAAGAGCTCCGTCTTGTTCCTTGCTGTCTTTTCCTCATCATAGTCCCTTACACATTTAATCAGATGGTATCCATCCATTGTCTCTACAATATCACTTATCTCCCCCGTCTCTAGCGCAAATGCCGCCGTCTCAAAGCTCTGCTCCATCTCATCTCTGCCAAAAGCATATTCTAACTTGGCATCATCACTGTGTTCCTCCGCAAGTGATGCAAAATCAGCTCCTTGTGTGAGTAATCTCTCTCTGATATCTGACAGTTCTTTTTTCTTCTCTGCTCTCTCCTGATCAGTACTTTCTTTGCAATCTTTAAAGATATGCCAGACCACGATAACCTTTGCCTCCGCATCGCTTATCTCTTCCTCAACCTCCTGCGTCAGCATATCATACAATTTCCCAGATACCGCAAGACTTTTATACAATTCCCACACATCCTCCTCGGTTATCTGAAGAACTTCTTTTTCTTTCTCATCCAGACTTCCACAATATGCGATCGCAGCCTCCCTAAGAAGCTTCTCCTCTTCCTCTGTGAGAGCAATCTTCTCTTCATTCGCAAATAATACCATACATTTTAACTGTGCAAGCTGATTTTTTACCATATCCTTGACATATGCCTGAAAAGGTTTTCCCTCTATATTCTGTTCCCATATCTCTTTACCAAAGGCTTCCTCATATTGATTTTTCACATTTACAAGCAATAGCCTTGCCTCGCTGACTGTGCAGGCAAGTCCTCCTATTTTAAAGATCTCGCTGGCGGTCAACCCTGTGGTAAATACTATTTCTCTTGACAATACATCACTCTGGCATCCAGCTATGCCAAACATTACAATAACTCCCGCAAGCATCCCCCTCAGATACTTCCTTATTTTTCTCATGCTTCTACTACCAGATACCTTCCATCCGGCAATAAGAATACCTCTGCACATTCCAAGATATCCTCATCGCTCATTCCATGAACATCCATGCCATTTTCCTTAAAATATTCCCGAATCTCCTTAGCGGAAGAGAGAACTACAGCAAAACAGTCCTCAAGAAACTCCTGCGCTTCCTCCAACGTCTCAACTACTCTCTCTTTAAGTAACTTCTCCTGCTCTTTTAAAAATACCTCCGCACATTCTACTTCATAGCCGTCCATCATTATCCTCCCAACGATTCTATCCATTCTCTTTCTACACTATCAAGGTGCGCAGCACCTTTAACACACCATCATTCACATTTGTATCAGCAATATAATTGGCAGCATCCTTGATCTCCTGCCTTGCATTTCCTATCGCATAGCTATATTTTGCTTGAGCGAGAAGCTCCATATCATTTAAATTATCGCCAAATGCCATCGTCTCCTCTGGCAAGATTCCAAGACTCTCTTGAATCTCTCTCAGCGCGGCGCCCTTATTGACATCTGGCTCCATCATATCCAGCCACTCCCTGCCGGCTGTCACAACCTTAAGCTTATCGCCCCATTTTGGAACCATCACCTTGCCAGCCACCTCAAATGCCTGATAGCCGCGATGATAAATAGATGCCTTGATAATAGTGTCCTCCACCTGCTCCAGATCATCCAACTGCTTCACCTCATTGTGATAACCAAGAACCAGATAATCAATAAACGTCTGATTTTTGCTCTCCGTGTACAGCATATCTCTGCCAGATAACATCAGATCACAGTCGGGGATCTCCCTCACATCATGTATAATCTCTCTAATCTGTTCCATCTTCATGGGAGAGGTAAACAGAGCTCTTCCCCTCGCCCCCACATAAGCACCATTTTCCGCGATAAAAAATATCTCATCCTTCACCGGATAAAATAATCTCTCAATGCTCTTCCACTGTCTTCCACTCGCCACGGCAAAATAAATTCCCTGACTCTTCAGCTTTCGGATCACGTCAAAAATCTCAGGATTTAATTTATCGGATCCATCCGGGACCAACGTACCATCAATATCTGATGCAATTAACTTTACCATTCCATCTATACCTTTCTTATTCAAATTTGAATCATTGTACTCTACTGGTGTTCCTTGATAAGCTGCTCCAATATATCTTCCACGCAAGAAGTCTCCCTATTGGCATATTCTTTCACCTTAGGCACAGAATGTGCCATAACAAAGCTTTCTGCCGCACATTCGAACATCTCAATATCATTGTAATTATCCCCAAATACTATCGTTTCTTCAGGCGATATTCCAAGACGTTCTTGAATGACCCTGAGTGCTGCCCCCTTGTTGACTGAGCTCTCAGTAAAATCCAGCCAGCTAAATCCTGACACTGTCGCCTTCGCTCTATCCCCAAATACCTTGTGAAAATGCTCCTCGACCGCACCGATTCCTCTTTTTCGGTATACAGATATCTTTAAAAACGGCTCCTCCACTTTAAAAATATCCTCCACAATGGTCACATTATTTCTGACAATATACTTCATCCGATGCACATATTCCTCTGTCTTTGGCTGAATATAAGAGGTATTCTTGCCGGAGAGCAGAATCTCACACTCCTCTGTCCTCGCAATCTCCCTCATCATTTCAAGGCCAAGCTTCCTCTCCAAAGCGGATGAGAAAAGTTCCTCCTCTCGGTAAACTACATATGCACCATTCTCGCAGATAAATGCCATTCGTTCTTCTAGACTGCCAAACAGTCTTCTCAGATTTGGATATTGTCTTCCGCTTGCCGCAGTAAACAAAATTCCTTTATCCATAAGGAGACCGATCAACTCCACCGCCCTTTTTGTAAGTCTCTGTGAACCATTTTGCAACAAAGTTCCATCCAGATCACTGGCTATCAGCTTTAGCATAATTCTATTCCTTCCTTAAGTAGCTCCTGATAGATCCTCGCAATTGGAAAACCTACCACTGTATTATATTCTCCCTCAACTCTTTTAATATATACAGCACACTTTCCCTGAATCGCATAGGCACCAGCCTTGTCGAATGGCTCACCCGTGGCAAGATAGGCATCAATCTGCTCTTCGCTCATGGGATACATCGTCACCCTTGCCTCCTCAAAGAATGTGTGGACTCTTCTTTTTCCTTCTTTCTGAATAATAAATGCCACACCAGTAAACACACTGTGTGTATGCCCAGACAGAGAAGATAACATCGCGCGGGCTTCCTCCTTATCTCTTGGCTTTCCCATTATCGCTGTCTGATATGCCACCACAGTATCCGAGCCAATGATAAGTCGATCTTCATCCTCCTCTAGCTGTGCCTCCGCGTCCAGCGCCTTCTCTCTTGCCAGACTGCAAACTAACTTTTGAGGACTTAACCCCTCCTTCGCCTGCTCCTCTCCCCTTGCGGGGATACATGTATAATCAGAACAGAACTCACTGAGCAGCTCCTTCCTTCGCGGTGACGCACTCGCCAAAATCACCTTAACATTTTTCATTCTGCAACCTCCAAGTAGAATATCCCTTCGAAGGTACCAATCCTCCGAAGGGATATCCATCTATTCTTGATTTTCCTTCTGCTCTTCCTTTGCAAGACCTTGCATATATTCATCCATGGCATCTGCCACCTTCTTCGAATATGCCACCGCCTCCACAACAGTCTTAGCACCTTTCACCACATCACCTGAAGCAAATATGCCCGGCCGCTCTGTGATCCCCCTCGGATCGGCGACCACAAGTCCATTCTTCGTGGTGGTAAGACCATGTGTCTGATTGGGTATCAAGCTGGAAGGACCCTGACTAATGGAAATCATAACAGAATCTGCCCTGTGAAGCACTGGCTCGCCTACCTTGTCAATCACATGTCCCTGCTCATCACACACTGTATCCACAAAGTAAACACCGTCATCCGTAATCTCAACCGGAGATTTATTATACTCAAAAACAACTCCATCTATCATCGCCATCTCCGCCTCGACACGGCTTGCTGCATAGGTATTGTTAATAGAATACACCGTGACATTGCGGGAACCGTGGCGAATCACAGTTCTGGCCACATCCATCGCCGCATTTCCTGCACCGATAATAATAACATTATCCCCAAGATGATAGACATCTGGATTTGTCAAATAATGAATGGCATAGTGGACATGTCCCAATGTCTCCCCTTTAATATGTAGTGTATTCGGCCACCACACACCTGTGCCGATGGAGATCGCCTTGTATCCATCACGGAACATCTCATCAATTCCTATAGATTTTCCAATCGCAGTATTTGGTCTGACCTTAATGCCAAGATTAATTAACTGATCATAATATTTATCCAAAAGAGATTTTGGCAGACGGAACTCTGGAATACCATAGCGCAGCACGCCCCCTATCTTATCCTTTGACTCAAAGATTGTAATATCATAGCCTCTTTGTGCCAACAAGATCGCGATGGTTAAGCCCGCCGGACCAGAGCCGATAACAGCCGCCTTCATTCCATTTCTTTCTCTCTGTTTCAACTTCGTCTTTGCAAAATAATTTTCCGATATATAATTTTCTATACTGCTGATGTGCACCGGCGCACCCTTATGATTTAAAACACAGTGCCCTTGACATTGATTCTCGTGGTTGCATATAAGGGAACACAGCATCGACAGCGGATTATTCTCAAATACCATCTCACCAGCTTTTGTAATATTCCCTTCCAGAAAAGTCGCAATCATATCTGGAATCGGTGTATTGATCGGGCAGCCTGTTCTGCACATCGGTTTTTTACAGTGTAAACATCTCTTTGCTTCTTCAATTACATTTAATGCCATCTTCCACCATTCCCTTCCCAAAACATATTGTAATCTGCTCATCCACGCGCTATATGTAAGCGCTTACATCTACATTATACAACATAAATTAGGAAATTGCACTATGAAAATGTGTTACTTTTTTAACGTTTCTTCATCCTCTGTTCTATTCTACAGTCACAGATTTGGCGAGATTTCTAGGCTGATCTACATTTAATCCCTTGTGCACGGAGGTATAGTATGCGATCAGCTGCAATATCACCGCTGCCGGTATTGGCGTAAATTCATCTGGCAGCTTTGGCACAGTAAGATGATAATCATATAAAGATGCCTCTGCCGGAGTATCCTCCTGCGTAATTAAGATCACCAGTGCCCCTCTTGCCTTGACCTCCCGTATATTGGATATCATCTTAGCATAGACCTCCTTCTGTGTCGCGATCGCGATCACTGGAACTCCCTCTGTGATCAGCGAAATTGTTCCATGTTTCAATTCCCCAGCCGCATATGCCTCCGAGTGGATATAAGAGATCTCCTTTAATTTAATAGAACCTTCACAAGAAAGCGCATAATCGATCCCTCTTCCGATAAAAAACAGATCCTCTTTATCCGTCAATGCATGTGTCAGTTTCTCAATCTCCTCCTCCAGAGCAAGAGATGCATATACAGCCTCAGCGGCCTGCTTTAGCGCCTCATAGTCCTGCTTTATCTTATCTAACTCTCTCATTCCCCTCACATATGCCATGCGCACGGAAAGCATAACCATGGCGGCAAGCTGTACCGTGTACGCTTTCGTGCTCGCCACAGCTATCTCTGGCCCTGCATGAGTATACAATACATAGTCACTCTCTCTGGCAATCGTGGAACCTTTTACATTTACTATGCCAAGTGTATATGCTCCCTCACTCTTTGCAAGCCGAAGGCTTGCAAGTGTATCAATTGTCTCACCAGACTGCGAGATCACAATCACCAATGTCCGCTCATCTATAATTGGATTCTGATAACGAAATTCTGAGGCGATCTCAACTGTCACAGGTATTCTCACACGCTTCTCCATCAATACCTTTCCCACAAGCCCTGCATGCATCGCTGTTCCACATGCCACAATCTTCACCTGATGGATATTTTTAAAGATACTATCAGGAATCTGATCCACCTCAAAATCTGGTATGCCATCCTTCATCCTCGGCGCAATTGTATTGTGTAACGCCTCTGGCTGTTCATGAATTTCCTTAATCATATAATGTGGATAACCATTCTTCTGTGCGGCAGTCGTATCCCAATCTACATGCAAAAGTTCAGGCTCTACCTTATTTCCTTCCAGATCTTTCAGACACATCTCCCCCTTTTTAAGTATCAAGATCGTGTCCTCCGGGAGCACAAAGTACTCCTGTGTATATGTGATAAGTGCCGTCACATCTGATGCCACAAACGAGCCTTCCTCTGCCCTAGCTGCCACCAGAGGACTCACTTTTCGTATACAGTAGATGGTATCGGGAATATCTTCAAATAAAATGCAAAATGCATACGATCCCTCCAGCTTAGCCACAGCCTTCTCTATCGCCTCCTCTGGTTTCCCCTCCTCATACAGCGCGTCAAACAAGGTTGCCGCTATCTCTGTATCCGTCTGTGATACCAATGTCCTTCCTGCCCCGTACATCTCCCATATCTCTTTATAATTTTCAATAATACCATTGTGTATCAAGGTCACTCTTCCGGCGCGATGAGGATGCGCATTCTCCTCCGACACACCGCCATGTGTCGCCCAACGGGTGTGACCAATCCCACAACCACTTGAAAATGTCTCTGTCCCAAGCTTTTCTTCCAATCTGCTGACGTTTCCGATCGCCTTTCTCACATGTATTCCATCCTCAGACCGCACTGCGATCCCTGCACTGTCATATCCTCTGTATTCTAACTGCTTAAGCCCCGCCATCAAGACTTCTGACGCCGGAAGGCTTCCACAAAAGCCAATAATCCCACACATAACTCCACCTTTCTGCACAGTTGCGCGCACAATAAATAATCCTGTCAAGCTAATTTTGGCAGGTTCTTCAACCAATATTCTATTACTAAGTATATTCCTCTCCGCGCGATCTGACCGCAATTTTATCCAGATCGTAGACAGAACGTTTGGAAAGTGCTTCAGTTGTACCAGCTTTGTGTTTCGGTTGCCCGTTGTTTTTCTGATACATCACACGCCTGAAGCCGCATGGGAGAGCACCCGCCGAATCCTTCGATAATCTCTCCACCTCGTCAACCCTTCCTGTCATTTTCAAAAACCATCTCACACATCAAAAAGGGTACATGGCGCTTCTTTGTTTTTCTTTATTATTTATGAATAGTCCTCCTTTCTGTCATAAACCTTAACACGAAAAAGGGGGATTGTCAACCATCTCATTTCTTGACGCAATATGTATTCTGGTATATAATGGTTACAATTCAGCCTGCTAAACGTCTGAATAGTATCATTGCTGTCGCAGCTGCTTGTAATTATCACAATGCTGCCTGCCAAGCAAGAAAGTGAGGTTTCAAATGAATTTATGGGGTGGACGTTTCACCAAAGAAACAAACCAGCTTGTTTATCAATTCAATGCTTCTATTCCTTTTGATAGACGTCTTTACAGACAAGATATAGAGGGAAGCATCGCCCATGTCACCATGTTGGCAAAACAGGAGATCCTGACCGAGACAGAATGCAGTGAGATTGTACGTGGCCTAAAGGGTATTCTCGCTGATATAGAAGATGGTTCTCTGCTGATTGATGAAGCTTGTGAGGACATCCACAGTTTTGTGGAGACACAACTCATTCGCCGCATTGGCGATGCAGGAAAGAAGCTTCATACTGGCAGAAGCCGCAACGATCAAGTGGCTTTGGATATGAAGCTCTATATTCGCGATGAGATCACAGAGCTCGATTCTCTTCTAAAAGATTTGCTCTCGACCCTTTTATCCATGATGGAGGAACATACCCAAACGTACATGCCGGGCTTCACTCATCTGCAAAAAGCACAGCCCATCACGCTTGCTCACCATCTGGGCGCCTATTTTGAGATGTTTAAGCGCGACAGACTGCGCCTCTCTGATATTCGCGACAGATTAAATCTTTGTCCGCTGGGCTCTGGTGCACTCGCCGGAACCACCTACCCGCTTGACAGAGATTACACTGCACAGCTTCTTCACTTTGACGGCGCCACAGTCAACAGCATGGACTCTGTGTCTGACCGCGACTACCTTATTGAACTATTAAGTGCACTCTCGACGATTATGATGCATCTAAGCCGCTTCTCAGAGGAAATTATTTTATGGAATTCCAATGAGTATCATTTTGTAGAGCTTGATGATGCCTACAGCACAGGAAGCAGCATTATGCCACAGAAAAAAAATCCTGATATCGCCGAACTCGTGCGCGGTAAGACAGGACGTGTCTACGGTGCCCTTATCTCCCTCCTCACAGTTATGAAAGGACTTCCTCTTGCCTACAACAAGGACATGCAGGAGGATAAGGAATTGACCTTTGATGCCATAGACACCACCAAAGGCTGTATCCAACTTTTTGTTGGAATGATCTCCACCATGCAGTTTTGCAAACCTTCCATGGAGGCAAGCGCCAAAAATGGCTTTACTAATGCTACCGACGCCGCCGATTATCTGGTAGGCAAGGGTGTTCCCTTCCGCGATGCACACGGCATTATCGGTGAGCTGGTGCTTCGATGCATTGAGAAAAATCTCTCTCTCGACGAGCTAAGCCTCTCAGAATATAAAGAAATAAGCCCTATCTTTGAGGAAGACATCTATCAGGCAATCTCACTAAAAACCTGTGTCGAAAAGCGTCTGACCAAAGGTGCTCCCAGCCCTGCTGCCATGGAACAGGCAATTCTGCTTAACAAAAAATATCTGAATGAGGCATAACTTTTCCCTCTACTTGCCGCGCGAAGCGCGTACAGCTTTCGCTGCTAACATTCATACGCACCCTTGCGCATGAAAAATCTACCCAGCCTCCATAGACCGGGTAGATTTTCTTCTAATTAGAACCTGTATTTCCTCTCATATGCACATCCAACTGCTGAAATGGTATCTCAATCGAATGTTCATCGAATCTGCTCTTTACCTCCTCCAGTATCGCCCATCTCTCTGACCAGTAGTCTCCTGAGCGAACCCAAGCTCGAAAACCAAGATTTACACTGCTATCGCCAAGACTATCTACAAATACTGTGATCTCCTTTTTCTCCAAAACCTTCTCCCGCTCCAAAAGAATCTGATACAGCAGCTCCTTCGCCTTTTTTAAATCTGCACTGTATGAAATACCCACCGTCAGATCTAATCTTCTTGTCTCCAGTGCGCTGACATTAGTGAGACTTGTATTGGCAAGTGACCCATTGGGAATCACAATTCTGCGATTATCTGGCGTGACTAAATGTGTATAAAACAGATCAATATTCTCCACTGTCCCCCCATTCCCTTTGCTGTCCTCGACAATATAATCGCCAACCTTAAAAGGCTTAAGCATCAATATCAACACTCCGCCCGCAAAATTAGCTAGGCTGCCCTGCAAAGCCATGCCTATGGCAAGACCTGCCGAACCAAGAACTGCGAGAAAAGAGGTTGTGGGAATCCCCACCTGATCTGCGAGAATCATAATCAACACAGAATACATTATCACACGCAAAAGAGAATTTAAAAATCCTCTGAGACTTGCATCTGTCTTTGCTTTATCAAACGATCGGTTTAAAAGCTTCAAGATAAACTGAATAAGCTTTCTTCCCACAAACAAAAGAATGAAAGCAAATACAATATTAAGCAGAAAACCCACAATCCCCGGCATCATCTCCTCCAAAAGCTGCTGAAGTCTTCCCTCTGAAGCTGCGGTGGTAATATTCTTCATATTTTCTTCTATACTTTCAATAATACCTGTATCTTCCATAATTATCTACATCCTCTTTTGTCTATTTTTTCTTTGTCTTTTTCTCTTCGCTTTTTTTCTCTGTGGTTTTCTTACCTGATGTCTTTTTGGCAGCAGGTTTTTTTCCAGTCTCAGGAAGCACTGTCTCAGCCATCATCTCTTGACGGATCTTCTCCACCTGCGCCTTTCCCGTATGAGATCTTTTCTCGGAAGCTGAAGTTTTTGATCTTGCAGCCTTGTTGCCCTTCTGTTCCTCTTCCACAGGAATATACTGGAAGATTGCCACTCCCATAGACGGTACTTTAACGGTAATAGAATCCTCTCTGCCATCACACTCATCCTTCTTAGACTGCTTCAGACGTGGATTCACCTCGCCGTCACCACCAAAAATCTTCTGATTACTGTTAAAAATTTCCTTATATTTTCCGCGGAACGGCACACCAATTTTATGATTCTCATAAACCAGCGGCGTAAAATTACATACCACTAACAAGGTATCTTCTTTCTTCGCAGATTTCCGAAGATAGATAAGAATATTTTCATTTGCAGAGATGCAATTAATCCACTCAAAGCCCTCTGTCTCAAAATCTGCCTGATACAAAGCAGGACTTGTCAGATACAGGCGATTCAGCGCTTTTACATATTCCTTCATCTGTCTGTGTGGCTCCTCAGAGAGCAACCCCCAATCAATTCCTCTCTCCTCAGACCACTCAGAAATCTGAGCAATATCCTGTCCCATAAACAAAAGCTTCTTGCCCGGATGCGTCATCATCCATCCATAGAGCACCCGCAGATTAGACGCTTTTTCCTCCAATGTAGCTCCCGGCATCTTTCCGATAAGTGAGCCCTTCTCATGTACCACCTCATCATGGGACAATGACAACATAAACTTCTCACTATATGCATAGATCATGCTAAATGTCAAGAGATTATAATGATGGCTTCTAAAATATGGATCGTAGCGCATATACTCCAGCGTATCATTCATCCAGCCCATATTCCATTTATACTGAAAGCCAAGCCCATCATCCTCCACATTGCCCGTAATCTTAGGCCATGCTGTGGACTCTTCCGCAATCAGCATCACGCCCTTTTCCCTCTTCTGGAAAATAGAATTAAGATGCTTTAAAAATTCCACCGCATCCAGATTCTCCTTGCCGCCATAGATATTTGGAATCCACTCACCATCATTCTTTCCATAGTCCAGATACAACATCGAGGCAACTGCATCCATACGAATTCCATCCACATGATATTTTTCTGCCCAAAATAGTGCATTTGCAATTAAGAAATTAGATACCTCCGGCCGCTTATAATTATATATTAATGTACCCCAATGTGGATGGCTTCCCTGTCTGGGATCTCTATGTTCATATAAACAGGTTCCATCAAAGCATGCCAGACCAAATGCATCACGCGGAAAATGTGCCGGAACCCAATCAAGAATCACACCGATCTCACGCTGATGCAGATAATTGATAAAATACATAAAATCCTCTGGCGTGCCATAACGGCTGGTCGGCGCATAATAGCCTGTCACCTGATACCCCCAAGAAGCATCAAAAGGATGCTCCATCACCGGCATCAGCTCGATGTGAGTATAACCCATCTCTTTAATATAATCAGCAACCATCGGAGCAAGCTCACGATAATTAAAAAACTCTCTGCCATCCTCCGGCTTCTTGAATGAACCCAAATGCATCTCATAGACAAGAACCGGCTGCTTATCATAGTCCGTAGCTTTACGCTTCTTAAGCCATGCCTCATCATCCCAAGAAAACTTGCTCAGATCGCAGATAATCGACGCGGTATCTGGGCGAAGCTGTGCATAATTCGCATACGGATCTGCCTTTAACATAGGAAGACCTTCCCTTGTCTTAATCTCATACTTATAAATCTCATCTGTTTTAAGCCCCGGAATAAAAAGCTCAAAAACACCAGAATCTCCCAATCTCTGCATAGGATGACGCCTGCCGTCCCAACAGTTAAAATCACCTACCACACTCACCCGAATCGCCATAGGTGCCCAAACTGCAAACAACACACCTTCCACACCCTTGATAGTCATCGGATGTGCGCCAAGCTTCTCATATGCATCATATAAAATACCTGCATTAAATTTCTTTAATTCGTCCTCTGTGATAACGGAATCAAAAGCATAAGGGTCCGCAAACTCCTGTACTTCTCCTTCCTCAAAAGCAATTCGGTACTGGTATGCTGGAATTTTCTTGCCGGGAAGCAACACAGCATAAAATCCTGCCTCGTCCGCAAGCTCCATCTCATAGCTCTTGCTCTCTGTTATCACCTCTACCTTCGACGCACCCGGAAAAAATCCCTGTATCAGAATACCTTCCTCCACCTTATGTGGTCCGAGTATCTTTCGCGGCATATCCTCCTCCGAATATACCAACGTCTCAATCGCAGGCCAATCCATCAAATGATACAACATCTCGTTCATATATCTCCTCATTTCTGCGCGGCTTTTTTCTTTTGTCAGGCTTGCGGACGCCGCACGGACACAAGCCCAATCCTCTTTTCCCCTCACGGTTCATTAACAGGCTTATTATCTTGAGTATAGCATATCCTTCCTGCTTCATCAATGCTTATCCCAAAAGAAATCCTCTCCATATACCGAAAGAATTCTTTCCTCTTCTCCTGCTCCAGCTCCTTCACCGGAAATGCTGAAGCATTAAACGGCACAAGAGCAGCCTCCACCTCTTTTTCTCTATCCCATGACAGACACAGCATCGCCCCTATTCCTGTTCTTGAGCTAAATATATAATTGCCAAGGCTGTAAGCTATCGGCTTCCCTTTATAATATTCGATTCCCTGCATAACATGCGGATGTGTACCAACCACGACATCCGCTCCAGCATCAATATACTGGCGTGCCATGGTCTTCTGATACTCTTCTGGGTACTCATTTCTCTCCACTCCCCAATGCACATAAACAACCAGCACATCACAAAGCTCCTTACCTTTCTCAATCTCTCTTATCAGAGCTGTCGGATCATAAGTGGTAAGCATCCCCGGCGTGTCAAAACCTGCATTCCAATCTGTCACTGGTATCACGCGGGAAGCTGCCAAAAAACCAAAGCGGATGCCATCCTTTTCTATTATCTCAAGCTTTTTCGCCCGCTCAAAGTTCTTTCCTGCACCTACATACAAAACTCCCGCACCATCTAGCGCATCAAAAGAATCCAAAAGCGCATCTGTTCCATAATCAAGTGCATGATTATTCGCCAATGTCACAATATCAATTCCAAGATCTGTAAAGATACTGACATAATGTGGTGCTATCTCATACGTATACTGCTTATCTTCCATCGGTTTTCCGCGCTCACTAAATGCAAATTCCTGATTTGCCATCATAATGTCCGCTGCCAGCATCTGTTCTCTCAACTTATCAGACACAATGCCTCCTATTCCAGCATTATCATAATAGCCAGCTATATAATCTTGTATGCAGATATCCCCGGCAAACAAAAGCCTTGTCCGCGTTTTCTCCTGCGTTTCACCACTCTTTGTCTCTTTCTCATCTGTCCCTTGCTCTAAATTCTCACTAGTATCCAGATCCAAGAACACACCCGGCACGGATTCTCTCTCCTCTATCATAGATATATTTCCTACCATAGAAGTACCCTCCATAGAAGCACTCTCCTCCCATGCCAGAGTGGATGTTCCTTCATGCACTGCAGCAATCTCTGTCTGTAATACCTCATTTTGATTCACCTCTGCATTTCTGCTTACCGGGCTAAGCTCATGCAGCACCATCAAAAACAAAACAATCAGCAAAATCCCAAAGGACGCTGTGCACACGGCAGACATAATATTTTTCATCTCTTACTATCCAGCCTCCTGCTAATAAATTTTAATCAAACACCCCACCACAAGCAACAGGATATCAAGCTTTCAAGCCTGTAACACCCCAAAGAAAGAGGGATATTTAACCTTCGCGGCAATCGCCACATAACTTCAATTCGTCAGGCCGTTGCTCGCGGAAATAAAATGCTGTTCTGCGCCAACTACATGGCTAGTATACCATGAAAGTAATAAGGAAACAAGGAGGTACCCAAAAAGCTCCACATAGCAGACATACTATGCGGAGCTTTCCTTTATTCCAACTCACTTAATCCCGTATACAGGTTATAATATCTTCCCTTATTTTTCAGAAGATCCTCATGATCTCCTCTCTCAATAATCTCGCCATTCTCCAAAACCATAATCGCATTTGCGTTTCGCACGGTGGACAATCTGTGTGCGATCACAAAGGTTGTGCGGTCTTCCATCAGACGGTCCATCCCTCTCTCAATGTGGCGTTCCGTTCTGGTATCTACAGAGCTCGTCGCCTCATCCAGAATCAGGATTGGAGCTTTTGAGATAGCAGCCCTCGCAATATTTAAAAGCTGCCTCTGTCCTTGGCTTAAATTCGCCCCATCTCCCTCAAGCATAGTATCATAACCATGCTCCAAACGCATAATAAAGGAATGTGCACTGGCTGTCTTTGCCGCTTGAACCACCTCCTCGTCCGTGGCGTCAAGCCTTCCATAGCGTATATTTTCTCTCACCGTCCCGGTAAACAAATGGGTATCTTGAAGCACCATTGCTATATTTTTTCTTAAAAAATCTCGTTTTAATTTTTTAATATCTACTCCATCAATGGTAATGCTTCCTTGATCGATATCATAAAAACGGTTTAACAAATTCGTGATTGTTGTTTTTCCCGCTCCTGTTGAGCCGACAAACGCTATTTTTTGTCCCGGCTTTGCATAGAGAGAAATATCCTTCAATATCACTTTATTTGGCTGGTAGCCAAATGTAACATGATCCAGCACAACATTACCTTTGATGGTCGAAAGCTCCACAGCATCCTTTTCGTCTGGCTGCTCTGGTTCTCGATCCATAATATCAAAAACACGCTCCGCTCCTGCCAAGGCGGAAAAAATCGTGTTGATCTGCATGGAGATCTCATTAATCGGTCGGCTAAATTGTCTGGAATAATTGACAAACACCGTTAATCCTCCAATATCAAATCCTCTCAGCACACATAAAATACCGCCGATCGTCGCAGTCAAAGCATAGCTTACCTGACTTAGATTTCCCATAACAGGTCCCATTATCCCACCGAAAAATTGAGCCTTTATCTGTTTCTCTCTCAGATCATAATTTAGAAACTCAAATTCCTCTGCCGCCATATCTTCATGACAAAACACCTTGATAACCTTCTGCCCTGTCACCATCTCTTCCACATAACCATTTAATGTGCCAAGCGCCGCCTGCTGTGCTTTATAATATTTTCTGCTTCTGCTGCTGACAAATTGCCCTGCTTTCATTAAAAGAGGTGTCATCACCACCGTCACCATCGTCAGCCAGACATTGGTATATAACATAAGACTAAATGTTCCAATTAATGTGATACTTCCTGAAATCATCTGTATAATGGTATTATTCATCATCTCGCCAATGGCGTCCACATCATTGGTAAAGCGGCTCATAATCTCACCGTGATTGTTCGTATCAAAAAAACGAACAGGCAAATTTGACAGTTTGCAAAACAATTCCCTGCGAAGAGTATTGAGTGCTCCCTGTGACACACCAATCATAATTCTATGCTGCAGATAGGTAGAGAGAATACCTAGCATATATATGAAAAACATAAGCGTAAGTGCCCCAAAAAGTCCTGCTATACTGCCTCTTCCCAAGCCATTTTCCGGGGCAATATAAGTATTAATTATAGGACGCAGCATATAAGAGCCTGCAAGATTTGTAACCGCGCTGACTATCACGCATACAAATACAAGCATCAGCTTCCATCTATCTTTCTTAATATATCCAAATAAACGCTTTAATGTATCCTTCACATTCTTTGGCTTGCCACCCGGTCCCATATTTCTGCCGTGCCCCGGTCCTCTGCCGGGTCCGGGCATACCTTTTCTTGGCTGTTCAACAGCCGCACTATTATATTTTTTTATCAGGCGCTCTTTTCTGCTCTCATTCATTAGGAAGCCTCCTTATCCATCTGGGAATAATAGATTTCTTGGTATGCCTCGCAGCTCTTTAGCAACTCCATATGCTTTCCCTCTCCCACAATTTTTCCTTCATCCATCACTAATATTCTATCCGCGTCCATCACGGAGGTTATGCGCTGCGCAATAATCACCTTCGTTGTATCCTTGAGAGACGTGGAAAAGCTCTCTCGTATTCGGCTCTCCGTCGCGGTATCCACTGCGCTGGTACTATCATCCAGAATCAATATCTTTGGTTTTTTCAAAAGTGCTCTCGCAATACAGAGTCTCTGCTTCTGTCCACCAGAGACATTGACACCGCCCTGACCAAGCTCTGTATCATAGCCATCTATAAAGGAATTAATAAAATCCTCCGCCTGTGCTGCTCTCGCCGCAGCCGAGAGGACATCCTCCGAAGCCTTCTCATCTCCCCACAGAAGATTTTCTTCGATTGTTCCTGAAAACAGGACATTTTTTTGTAACACCATACCCACGCCATTTCTAAGATGATAGAGGGAATATTCTCTGACATTGACATCATCCACAAGAACCTCTCCCTCATCCGCATCATACAACCTCGGTATCATCTGCACCAAGCTGGTCTTGCCGCATCCTGTAGAACCGATAATTCCCACAATCTCTCCCGGATTTGCCACAAAAGATATATTCTCTAACACCTTCTCATGATTATCCTTATAGTATCGGAAGGATACGTTTTTAAATTCAATCTTCCCTCTCCTAACCTCAAGATTCTTATAGCGCGCTTGATCGTCAGTCAGATCAATCGTTTCATTTAATACCTCCTGTACGCGTCTTGCGGAGGCTATGGCTCTTGAGCTCTGCAAAAGCACCATCGAAAGCATCATAAGAGACATTAGGATCTGCGTGATATAGGTGATAAATGCAGTGAGATCTCCCACTAACATCTCCCCCGCAATTACCTGCTTTCCCCCAAACCACACAACGGCAAGCACAGTAAGGTTCATAGCGAGTGTCATCACCGGCATCATCAGAATCATCACGCGAAAAGCGTTTAAGCTCGCCTCTTTTAAATCATCATTCGCTCTTGAAAATTTCTCCTCCTCGTAGTTGCCTCTCACAAAAGACTTTATCACACGGACATTCGTCAAAGCTTCCTGAATACCAGAGTTTACGAAATCAAGTTTTTTCTGCATAATATCAAATCGTGGAAATGCCACACGCACAATACAAAATATAGCAAGTGCCAACAGCGGACCGACAACAAGAATCACCAACGCAAGACGTGGATTCATGCCGAATGCCATAATTATCGCCCCAATCAACATTCCCGGCGCACGAAGCATCATGCGAAGTGCCATATTGACCAGATTCTGCATCTGGGTAATATCATTCGTCAAACGCGTCACCAAGGAGCCTGTACTGAATTTATCTATATTGGCAAAAGAAAATTTCTGTATCTTTAAAAACACATCTCTGCGCACATCAGCGGCAAAGCTTATTGCCCCCTTTGCTCCAAAATAAGCTCCTCCTATCCCCCCTGCCATCATAATAAAAGCTGTCAAAACCATGGTCAACCCTATTCCCACAATATAAGAAACATTGCGGTTTGCCACTCCTTCATTAATAATGAGAGACATAAAATATGGCATCAAAACCTCACCTAATACCTCCACTATCATAAGAAGTGGCCCGACAACAAAGGAAACTAGATACGGCTTGATATATTTTAGATATTGTTTCATTCTACCCCTCCTCGCTATATTTCTGCTGTACCTCAATCAGATTATCCACAATCTGATTCAGATATCTGTGAATAATCTGAATTTTTTCTTCTGAGAATCCTTGAAACATCTGGTTTTCAATCTCCTGAAACATAACATGGCTCTCCGACACAACCTTACTCCCTGCCTCCGTAATCTCCATATGCTTCTTTCTCTCATCTGATATATCCGCACTTCGCCTAATATATCCTCCCTTTTCCAACTTTTTCAGAGAGACAGCGAGGGCAGAAGGAGAGATCTCCATCCTCTCTGCAATTTCTGCCTGAGAAGCCTCTGGATGATGCGCAATATGCATCAATACCTGATGTTGCCCGCGATATACCTGAGTCGAGCTAACTTTTTTCTCAATAATACGCATCAACAAACGATTTGCCCTGCGAAATGCTCTTGCTGTTTCTTCCACCAGCTTTTCCCTCATTTCTTTTTCTCCTTCTTTTTTCATTTCATTCCTCTTTTCTAATTCCTATCCATATGATATAATCTCTTCGTATTGTGATCTCCTTTTTCACAATCATTAACCAGTTAATTGTTATCTAGTTGATTATTATAATACAAACATTACAAATGTCAAGGAGATTTCTATGACTAAGAAAAAATTAGCTTTGGAGATAATAAAAAGACTAAAAGAGGAATATCCAGATGCAGATTGCACACTGGATTACAATGAGGCGTGGAAGCTTTTAGTCAGCGTGCGGCTGGCAGCTCAATGTACAGATGCGAGGGTTAATATTATTGTCAAGGATTTATACGCCAAATACCCCGATGTCAATGCTTTAGCTGAAGCCTCTGCTGAGGATATTGAAGATGTTATAAGACCATGTGGTCTAGGACATAGCAAAGCAAGAGACATCAGCCGTTGTATGAAGGTTCTGCGAGATACCTATAATGGAAATGTGCCAGATGATTTTAACTCTCTTCTCGCTCTTCCGGGAGTTGGACGCAAAAGCGCAAATCTTATTATGGGAGATGTATTTGGAAAACCCGCTATCGTAACTGACACACATTGTATCCGTCTGGTCAATCGAATGGGTCTGGTAGATCAGATAAAGGAACCAAAGAAAGTGGAAATGCTTTTGTGGAAAATTATTCCACCCAAGGAGGGAAATAGCTTCTGCCACCGTCTGGTGTGCCATGGGCGAGATATCTGCACAGCAAGGACAAAACCATATTGTGATAGATGTTGTCTTAATGATATTTGTGCCAAGAAGATCTAAATTTTTCGTTAGGCGCGTGCACAATCTTTGGACGCTTTTGTTAAACGCTCGTTTCCTATGTTGTATTCAATGTTCACACAACTGCAAAAACACAGTTTCCGCGCGCCTTCTCAATTAGAATAAAATTTAAAATACAAAAAATCCCGAAAGTCTTATTCTTTCTGACTTTCGGGATTCTCTCTTAACAGGGGCAGTAGGATTCGAACCCACGACCTGCGGTTTTGGAGACCGATATTCTACCAGCTGAACTATACCCCTATCTTCTTCCTGCACCCTCAAAACTGTATACTGTCAATCCATTTCCTTCATCCTTCTCTTCT
>CAJUOO010000058.1 GCA_910588535.1 uncultured Lachnospiraceae bacterium
GCTAAGCTCGAAACTACCTCGCTAAGCGCCGGCGTTTTTCAATAGGTTCCTTGAGAACCACAGGCAGTTCGCCAGACTATTATTATCTGTAGGGCAAAACACGTTGTCACTCTACTTGTATAGGATTGGCAAATTGCTTTTGTTTTTTCTATTATAAGAGTCTGATGCTCTATTATTTCAAACGAAATAGAAATAAACATAGGGATGCAGATATATGAAGAATCACAGAGTATCTGCAATATCCAGTAAAATAGTATAGCCCGTCTGTTATTTTCCTCAAGGAACCTATTGAAAAACGTTGGTACTTAGCGAGGTTTTTCACGAGCTTAGTATCCATTACGTTTTTCACTAAGCGGGAGCGGGGTGACGGAGGAAAATAACAGACGGGCTATACGGACCTCTTCCGAAAATGATAAAAAACACTCATCCCACAAGAAGGTGTGGGTTTATAAAAAATGTTTATCACTTGGTTAAGTTATTTTTTCTTGGAAGTTATGGCTCCACACCAGATGTATTAGAAGTAGTGTTAGGAAATAAAAGCTTTACAAAGAATATATAGTAGATTTCCTAACGCGAAAAACTCTTTGACAAAATATGTATCCTGTGTTATACTCGTCCTTGTGCAGTAACCTGTACTCAGTATTCGGAAGCTCCAACCGATGCTTAGTGCTGGGGATTCTTATATTCAGGAGGATGAAACATGATTTCAAAGGAAAAGAAAGCAGAGCTTGTCAAAACTTATGGAAGGACACCGAATGATACTGGTTCACCAGAGGTTCAGATCGCGATTCTCACAGAGAGAATTACAGAGCTTACAGAGCATCTGAAGAAGAACCCGAAGGATCATCATTCCAGAAGAGGTCTTTTGCAGATGGTTGGTCAGAGAAGAGGTTTACTTGACTATTTGAAGAAGACAAATCTGGACGGCTACCGTGCTCTGATTGAAAAGTTGAACATCAGAAAGTAATAAAGCATAAGGGGCGGAGCGATCCGCCCCATTTTTTCCGTCTGAAGATAAATTCCGGGACCACTGAAGTGGGCATGAAATTCATGCATAGTTCAGTAGTTTCGGTATCTTCGGCTGGAATGAGAAAAAGCAGAAGGAGGTACAATATGTACAAGAGTTTTACAATGGAATTAGCCGGAAGACCTCTGAGAGTGGATGTCGGCAGAGTGGCAGCACAGGCGAACGGCGCGGCATTTATGCACTATGGTGACACTGTGGTGCTCTCTACAGCGACAGCTTCCGATGCGCCGAGAGAAGGAATCGATTTCTTCCCTCTAAGTGTGGAATATGAGGAAAAATTATATGCGGTTGGAAAGATACCGGGCGGATTTAATAAAAGAGAGGGAAAGGCATCTGAAAATGCTATTTTGACTTCTCGCGTGATTGACAGGCCGATGCGTCCGCTATTTCCCAAAGACTACAGGAATGACGTCACTTTGAATAATATGGTTATGTCCGTCGATCCAGAGTGCAGCCCAGAGCTGACGGCAATGTTGGGTTCTGCGATTGCGACAGCTATCTCAGATATTCCATTTGATGGACCATGTGCAACGACGCAGGTTGGTCTGATTGACGGAACATTTGTGATTAACCCAAATGCTGCACAGAACTTGGTTTCTGACCTGAAACTGACAGTGGCTTCCACCAGAGAGAAAGTGATTATGATTGAGGCAGGGGCGAATGAAGTCCCTGAGGATAAGATGATCGAGGCTATCTTTGAGGCACATAAGGTAAATCAGGAGGTTATTGCATTTATTGATCAGATTGTCGCTGCGTGTGGTAAGCCAAAACACTCCTATACAAGCTGTGCTGTGCCGGAGGAATTGTTTGCGGCGATTAGAGAGGTTGTCACACCAGAAGATATGGAAGAAGCGGTTTTTACCGATGAGAAGCAGAAGAGAGAAGAGAATATCCGTGTGGTAAAAGAGAAACTTTCAGAAGCTTTTGCTGATAATGAAGAATGGCTTTCTCTCTTGGATGAGGCACTTTATCAGTATCAGAAAAAGACGGTGCGCAAGATGATCCTTAAGGATCACAAGAGACCAGACGGCAGACAGATCACACAGATTCGTCCGCTGGCTGCAGAGGTTGATATTATTCCAAGAGTACATGGATCTGCTATGTTTACCAGAGGGCAGACACAGATCTGTACTGTGACTACATTGGCTCCTCTTGCTGAGGCGCAGCGTCTGGATGGTCTGGATGAAAATGAGACGAGCAAGCGTTATATGCATCATTATAATTTCCCGTCCTATTCTGTCGGTGAGACAAAGCCGTCCAGAGGGCCGGGACGCCGCGAGATTGGACATGGAGCACTCGCTGAGAGGGCGTTGGTTCCAGTGCTTCCAAGTGAGGCAGAATTTCCCTATGCGATCCGCACGGTGTCTGAGACCTTTGAGTCCAATGGTTCTACCTCTCAGGCATCTATCTGCGCGTCAACAATGTCCCTGATGGCAGCGGGAGTGCCGATCAAAAAGGCTGTGGCTGGTATTTCCTGTGGATTGGTGACAGGAGAGACAGATGATGATTATATTGTGCTGACAGATATACAGGGATTGGAGGATTTCTTCGGTGATATGGACTTTAAGGTTGCAGGCACACACGAAGGCATCACAGCGATCCAGATGGATATTAAGATCCATGGTCTGACAAGACAGATTATAGAAGAGGCGATTGCAAGAACCAGAGAGGCTAGAATCTATATTCTGGATGAAGTGATGACTCCTGTTATCAGAGAGCCAAGAGCGGAAGTGGGAGCCTATGCGCCGAAGATTATTCAGATTCAGATTGACCCGGCAAAGATTGGAGATGTGGTAGGTCAGAGAGGAAAGACCATCAATGCCATTATCGAGGAGACAGGGGTTAAGATCGATATAACAGATGATGGTGCGGTGTCAGTGTGTGGAACTGATCAGGTGATGATGGACAAGGCAGTGCAGTATGTGCAGACCATTGTCACAGATTTTGAAGAAGGGCAGATATTTACCGGAAAGGTGATTAGTATAAAAGAATTTGGTGCCTTCTTGGAATTTGCTCCCGGCAAGGAAGGAATGGTTCACATTTCCAAGATCTGTAAAGAGAGAATTAACCGGGTGGAGGATGTATTGACACTTGGTGATGTCGTGAAGGTGGTATGCCTTGGCAAGGATAAGATGGGAAGGATAAGCTTCAGCATCAAGGATGTAAAAGCAGCGGAGGCAAAGCATAAAAATCAAGAATAATTCAAGAATAAGCAAAGGTCAGTTATTGATCGTGAAAGATAGGAAGGCAGGCACAGTTATATGCGCCTGCTTTTCCCGTGCGCAAGGGGCATATAGGGAAAACCCTACACCGGTGGGCAGAGAAAGAAAACCATTCATTGAGAAATGGGTGAGACGTGTGCTTCAATCTTGATTTTTAGAACCGTATACTTGCACAAGACTATATAATATGATAAAATAATCTGTAAGGCTTTTCATGTAAAATAGAGAGGTGATTGAGTGAAGTGCAAAAATTGCGGAAATGATGTGGATATTGGAGAGGTATTTTGTCAGAAATGCGGAACAGCCATTCAGATAGTCCCTGATTATAATCCGTTAGATTTTGAGATAGAGGTTCCTCTGGAGGAAAAGAACAAGCAGTCTTTGGAGAAGGAGAGAAGATTGCAGCGAAGACGTGAACAGCTACGTCGGAAACGAAGGCGGCAGATTATTTTGCTTCTAATTATGCTGGTTGTTTTTTTGGTTATAATCGTAGGTGGCGTGATTGCTTATATGAAATACGATGAGGTCCATTCATATGAATATCAGTATGCCCAAGGTCTTTCTTACTATTCGGAGGAACAATATGGATCAGCAATTCAATGCTTTACTGAGGCACTGAAATATAATACAGAGGATATTGATGCAAGGCTGATTGCCGCTGACTGTTATGAGGTGCTTGGAGAGTATGACCGCATGGTGGAGATGTTACTTGAGGTGGTAAATCTATCAGGACAAGCTTCTTATTATGAGCAGTTGATGGAAGCTTGTGAACTTGCCGGAAATACCTCGCTGATGAACAGAATTTTAAAAGAGACACAGGGGACTGCGGTGGGAGAAGCCTTGTCAGATTATCGCACAGGTGAGCTTATTGCAAGTATTCCGGGAGGGGAATACCACGATCATCTCTCCGTTGCGCTGACGAACAGCCAGCCCGATTCTGTGATCTATTATACTTTAGATGGCTCAGAGCCGACAATGAACAGCACAGTCTATCAATCGCCGATAGCGGTTGAGAAGGTAGGGAGCACGACTCTTCGTGCGGTGGCGGTGAATGAAGCAGGGCTTGCTGGGGAGGAGCTTTTGGAGATCTATACCATTTCCCTTCTGATTCCTGATGCTCCTGTCATAAAGCCAGAAAATGGGACATATGAATATTCCAAACAGATAGAGGTGGAGGTCCCGGAGGGCGGAGTGGTCTATTATACGACAGACGGTTCCACTCCTGATAAGGAAAGTTCAAAAGAGTACAGTGCGCCAGTCACGATGCCGATAGGAAATACAATATTTTCTGCTATTGTAGTAGATAAGTATGGGGTTTCCAGCATGCCGGCTAAGAAAAATTATGAGTGTACGATAAACCGTTCCTTCCCATATGACGCGGCTGTGATAAAACTTCGAAATTATCTAGTTTCCATTGGTATTATGTCAGATCTTAACGGAAACAGGGGGAATGGGGAGCGCATCAGCGTGCAGTTTGTGGAGCTGGCTAAAGTGGCGGGTGTGAGCGGTACAGAGGAAGAATGTTATATTTTTACACTCAGAAGGACTGCGGCGGGGGAGACCACCACGCTGAGTGAGATGTTGTACGCCGTGACCACAGATAAGGGAGAAGTTCATTCTCTCTTGGCAAAATCAGGAGGCGGATATACGTATCAGTCTGATACCAGATGATTGTAAAATCCATATAGGGGTTGCAATAGATTATATGTAGGAGGATTACGATGTACAAGATACTGAAAGCAGAGAAACTTGCTGACAAAATCTACTTGATGGATGTCGAGGCAAAAAGAATTGCAAGATCCTGTCAGCCGGGACAATTTATTATTGCCAAAATGGATGACAGAGGAGAGAGGATTCCGCTTACCATCTGTGACTATAATCGTGAAAAAGGGATTATTACTATAGTATTCCAGATAGTGGGTGCGTCCACAGAGAAGATGGCAGCTCTTAAAGAAGGTGACAGCTTCCGTGATTTTACAGGACCATTAGGACAGGCATCTGAATTTACAGGTGAAGATCTGGATAGTCTTAAGAAGAAAAAGATGCTGTTTGTGGCGGGTGGTGTAGGTACAGCTCCTGTGTATCCTCAGGTAAAATGGCTGCATGAGCATGGAATTGAGGCAGATGTGATTGTGGGAGCAAAGACGAAGGATCTGCTTATTCTCACGGAGGAGATGAAGGCGGTTGCCGGAAATCTCTATATTACCACGGATGATGGCTCATATGAGAGAAAAGGTATGGTGACGGAGGTTATCAAGGATCTGGTGGAGAATCAGGGAAAGAAGTATGATGTATGTGTGGCGATTGGACCAATGATTATGATGAAGTTTGTATCCCTGCTCACCAAGGAGCTGAATCTGCCAACGATTGTCAGCTTAAATCCGATTATGGTAGATGGCACGGGTATGTGTGGAGCCTGCCGTGTGACAGTTGGCAGTGAAGTGAAGTTTGCCTGTGTGGATGGACCAGAATTTGACGGGCATCTGGTGAATTTTGATGAGGCTATGAAACGTCAGCAGATGTATAAGACGGCAGAAGGAAGAGCAGTGCTTAAGCTTCGTGAGGGAGATACTCATCATGGCGGCTGCGGGCAGTGTGAATAGAGGAGGATACCATGGATATCGATGTATTGAAGAAGGTACCGGTTCGGGAACAGGAACCACAGGTGAGAGCAAGGAATTTTGAGGAGGTTTGTCTGGGGTATAATATGGAAGAGGCACAGGCTGAGGCATCGCGCTGTTTAAAGTGCAAAAATGCAAGATGTGTAAGCGGATGTCCAGTTGCCATTAATATCCCCGGTTTTATCAAGGAGATCCAAGAGGGAAATGTGGAGGAGGCATACCGAGTAATATCTGAGTCGTCCGCACTGCCTGCTGTGTGTGGCCGTGTGTGTCCACAAGAGAGCCAGTGCGAGGGAAAATGTGTCAGAGGTGTGAAGGGAGAGCCTATCTCCATCGGAAAACTGGAGCGTTTTGCAGCAGACTGGGCCAGAGAAAACGGCATCTCTCCTAAAAAGCCTGAGACGACCAACGGCAAAAAGGTGGCGGTGATTGGTTCAGGTCCCTCCGGCGTCACATGTGCTGGCGATCTGGCAAAGCTTGGCTATGAGGTGACAATTTTTGAGGCACTGCATGAGCCGGGTGGAGTTTTGGTATATGGAATTCCTGAATTTCGTCTGCCAAAGGAGAAGGTTGTAAAGCCAGAAATTGAGAATTTAGTGAAACTGGGTGTTAAGATTGAGACCAATGTAGTGATAGGAAAATCTACTACAATAGATGAGCTTATGGAAGAGGAGGGCTTTGAGGCTGTATTTGTCGGCTCTGGTGCAGGACTTCCCAAATTTATGGGGATTCCGGGAGAGAATGCCAACGGTGTATTTTCAGCAAATGAATATTTGACCAGAAGCAATCTGATGAAGGCATTTCAGGATGGATATGATACACCGATTGTCGCAGGCACAAAGGTGGCTGTCGTGGGTGGCGGAAATGTTGCTATGGACGCAGCTAGAACGGCGCTTCGCCTTGGAGCGGAGGTACATATTGTATACCGCAGAAGTGAGGAGGAACTTCCAGCCAGAGTGGAGGAAGTTCACCACGCAAAGGAGGAGGGGATCATCTTTGACCTTCTCACAAATCCAGTTGAGATTCTTGTCGATGAGAATGGATGGGTCAAGGGGATGAAGTGTATCCGCATGGAGCTGGGCGAGCCAGATGCATCCGGCAGAAGAAGACCTGTTGAGATTCCCGGATCAGAGTTTGAGCTTGAGCTGGACACTGTGATTATGTCTCTGGGAACTTCGCCGAATCCGCTGATTTCCTCCACTACAAAGGGGTTGGAGATCAATAAGCATAGATGTATTATCGCTGAGGCAGCAAACGGGCAGACCAGCAAAGAAGGTGTATTTGCGGGCGGTGACGCCGTGACCGGCGCCGCGACTGTGATTCTTGCCATGGAGGCAGGAAAAGCGGGAGCGAGAGGAATACATGAATATCTTTCGAAGAAGAAATAGATAAATTAGAGATTAATATAGAAGAAATCGCTCCATATCAAAGATAGAAGATTGGAGCGATTTTTTTGATCAGTTGAGAGAATCAGGAGTAGACTCTGTTTCATAGAGAGAGTGATATAAGTTTTCTGTCAGATCCTCAAGATAAGAATCATCTAATTCTGTCAGGCGTGTATTAACTTCATGCTTGATATATTCTGTGCGCTGGAAATATTTTAATTCTTCTGGCGTATCAGCGTCGACAGAGATTGCCTGATCGATGGAAGCAGCCGTATACTCGGAGAGAAACCATTCTGTGATCTCTTTGGTGGCTGTCACTTCCTCCGTGATCTCTCCCTTGATAATCTTAGCGCGTTTTAAAGAAGAAAAGCCGCTGACAAGAAAGAATATAAAAATAATACCCATCACTATATCAAAAAGCAAGGAGGCAGAGCCAAAAGAAAATGGAAGAAACCCTGCAATCTTTGCGATAAGAAAGATAGAGCCAAGGACGCCCACAGCGAGCAGAGTGACTGCAGATGAGTGAACATCTTCGTATTTATCAGCTTTCTTTACATAAGGAGCAGGTGCCTTTTGATTGGCTTCAGGTGCCTGAGATTCTTCTGACAACCGTTTTTCGGATTCTTTATATAAATAGAAGCGGACAAGCTTCATCGCTTTATCATAATCTTCTTCAGATACCAAGACAGGATAGCCATTTTCATTGGGTTCGCCTGCAGCGACGGACTGGATTCCAGAATAGTCTAAAAATTCTGCGATCTGTTCAGAGACAAGTTCCTCTCCCTGAAAGATAATTTTATTGGCAGCTTGAAATACTTCCTTATTATCTGTAAGAGGACCACCACAATCTGGACAGACAGAGATCCCTTCTATATATTCCATCTTACAATTTGAGCACCATGGCATAGATTATATCTCCTTTTCTTTTGAATTAACGTACATCAGCATATGCGAATATTATAACATAAAAGAAATGGAATGTAAATTCCTGACTGCATATGGGTATGGTTTATGCACAGGACAGTTTTTTTAGATAGTATTTGCAGAGGAATTGAGCTTTTTTAGAATGATAAAGCAGTGGTATATAGTATGATTTCTTGTTAATTTTATATTTTATGTGTTGTTAAAAATTTGTTGTCTCATTTTTGGGAAAGTTCCGCCCAGTGAACTGCCTATGGTCCTCCGTCACCCCGCTCCCGCTTAGTGAAAAACGCAGCGGACGCTAAGCTCGAAACTACCTCGCTAAGCGCCGGCGTTTTTCAATAGGTTCCTTGAGGACCATAGGCAGTTCGCCGGACTATTTCTATGTGTAAGGCAAAACACGCTGTCATTCTGCTTATATAGGATTGGCAAATCGCTTTTGTTTTTTCCATTAAAAGAGTCTGATGCTCTATTATTTCAATCGAAATAGAAATAAACATAGGAATGTAGATATATGAAGAATCACAACGTATCTGAAATATCCAGTAAAATAGTATAGCCCGTCTGCTATTTTCCTCAAGGAACCTATTGAAAAACGTCAGTACTTAGCGAGGTTTTTCACGAGCTTAGTATCTGTTACGTTTTTCACTAAGCGGGAGCGGGGTGACGGAGGAAAATAGCAGACGGGCTATACGAACCTTTTTCGAAAATGATAAAAAACACTCATCCTACAAGAAGTTATACTTTTGAATTTTTTGCAAATTGCAACTTCATTTTGGAAAGTAGTTACAATGTATACAGAAAATGGTTGCATTTGTATTTGATCTATAATAGAATAGGGATACGTAACTTACATATTTGACGGCAGTATGTCAGTTAGACAAATTTATGTCAGAACAGGAGAAATACAATGAGAAGAGGAATTTCCAAATTTTTAACAGGGCTTCTGGCGATGTCCCTCGTTTTTTCTTCTGGCAGTTATCCCGTGTACGGCAGCGGAAATCAACCGTCTGTTGTGGTGGATATGGAGAAGACGAAGGCGGAAACAGGTCCCGCGACGGATGTAGTGAGCTCTACAACGGACGCAGTGACAGGTCCTGCTGCAGGTGTGAACCAGAATAGTGGTATGCCGAGAGGAACCATAGAGGTGAAGCCTGCCTTGGAGGTACAGCTTGTGTCAGGAGTTGAGGTAAAGCGTGCTCAGAACTTTCAAGTGGTGCTGAAGAATGGAAAAAAGGAATACACCGCACAGGTGAAGCTTTTGAGAACAGATGCCGGTTCTATGGAGCCTTCCCGCGCAGCGGCCAGCTTTTCTGAGGTGGAGAGTGGTACTTATGATCTGGTGGTGTCCGGGGATGGATATGTCACCTACACACAGAGAGTGGAGCTTAAGGATAATTTAAGTTACCGGATTCAGATTTATACAGGCAAGGTAGAGATTGAAGGGCCGGGAGTGATTATCCGAGGTGATGTAAATGGTGATGGAAAACTGAGCAAGGAGGATGCCACGGCGGTTGTGGATGCCATCGAATCAAGAAATCAGGGTTCAAGCTATGATTTAAATGGTGACGGTGTGGTGGATCTGCTTGATTTAAATTATGTTACCGATTTTCTTGCAAAATATGAGCCAAAGTCTGCTGTATCAGAGATTCTGATTCCGTCATCTCTGGTGGCGACGCAGGTATATAGTGGAACAGAGATTGATAACGGCAGTATTAATAATATATTGGAGGGAACTGGAGAGCTTGGGCTTCGCTCACAGTCTGGCACAATATCAGAGAGTCATCCAGTGCAGATAGATTTTGATTTTTCAGGCGCTAAGGAGCCGGTTGGCATGTCTGGTATTGTGATAGAGCCGTCTAAGACTGGACGTGGAGTGATTCGCTCTGGCTATATTGAGATCGTCTACGGTGAGAAGAATGAGACGATGACACTGCCAATCACAGCACCAAATGGCGGTACTCTTCTGGGTGCTGTCGGAGCGAGAGGTGGTGCGTCTGCCAATGTGGATGAGACAGGTACTCTGGTGGTGAATCTTGGCGGGCAGATTGCTGTAAAGCATGTGACGCTTAAGATAACAGGAATAGGAGGCAAGGATGAGAAATTAAATCTTGCCCAGATTTCCAGTGTGGAATTTGTCAATGATATGGAGAGCAGGATTCCTGATCCAGTGATGAATGTACCGACACAGCTCAGTGCAGTTCCGGGAAACAAGTCTTTTGTGTTAAGTTGGAAGAAGGAGAACAATGTCACAGGATATGAGGTTATGATTACCTGTGACGGAGTGACGGAGACGAGAAGGACAGCTTCCACGCAGATTGAAATTCGCCAGTTTAACAAAAAAGAGATGGAGAATAATATTACTTATACTGTCTGTGTGCAATCCATCAACGGAGAGTGGAAGAGTGGGTATTCCGAGAGCGTGGATGTAACGCCCAAGCCAACGAGCAAGCCAGATGCGCCGGATAATGTGAAAGTTCAGGGCGGCTATCGCAGCATTACCGTGAGCTGGAGCAAGCTTAAGGATGCAGATACCTTCAATCTATTCTATAAGGAAGATGGTGAGGCAGAATTTAAGAAGGTGACAGGAATTAAGGGCCTTAATTATGAAATCACCGGATTAAAGGATGATACAAAGTATATTGTATATCTGACTGCGACAAATGAGCTGGGTGAGGGGCCGTCTTCCTTGCAGGCAGCGGATAAGACAATGGGTGCGGTGTCTGATGTAAGGATGCCAGAGTACAAGCTTATCAACACGTCAAATGGTTCGGGAGTGCTGAGTAATCATATAAAATCTGCCGTGATTGGCGGTATAGGGACGATGGTTGACAGTCCACTTGACAAAGAAGCAAAGAGTGCACTAGGAATCTTTGACAATACCTGTAAGTCCTATGTGGAATGTGTGGACTGGGATTATGGTGGAGCTTATCCCGATGCTGTTAAGGGTGTGACGACAGAGCTTGATAAGGTGTACACAATCGGCATGATTGCTTTATATGAGCCGGTGGATATTGGTTCTTATTACTATGCCTCTGTGTCATATTGGGATGAGAATAATCAAAAACATAAGTTGAGCAATCTGTCAATTGTGCAGAGAATGGTTGATAACAGAAAATTATATTTTATTAAATTTAATGAGCCTGTCAAGACATCGAAGCTTCAGGTAGGGATAGGAAGGTATGGTTCTTCCCCGCGCATGGTCAGGATTGCGGAGATGAGATTCTATGAGTATGACAGTCTTGAGCAGGATATTATGAATTTGTATGCAGATGATCTGCATATTGTGCTGAAGGACACTGTGACGGAAGCAGTGATCGCTCAGCTTCAGACTAGATTGGACACAAAGGATTCGGTGAGCGGGGAGTACCATCCTGAGAGGGAGATGCTTCAGCAGGAACTTGATATAGCGAAGAAGCTCTTGCAGACGCCGGGGCTTATGGATGTTGTTCAAGTGAATCCAAATATAGCAGCGTCAAATGATAGTAAGATCGCGTCAGGAGGTTTAAATTCATGGCAGCCTCTGGGTGTGGCGGCAGCTTCCGGGGAGCAGATTGTGGTTTATGTGGGAAATCCCGGCATGAAAGCGGGGGCGAACACAAATGTTCAGCTTGTGTTTACACAGCAGCATGCAGAATCTTCCAGCTTATATAAGGCGGTAAATCTAAAGATAGGAAGAAATGAAATTACTCTGCCAAAGATTTCCTCTACGGATAAAGAAAAGGGTGGTGCATTGTATGTGCAGTACAGTGGCAGCAATTCTAAGGATCAGTATGCGGTCAGAGTCAGCGGCGGTGTGAAATTCCCTGTGCTTAATCTTTATGGGGTGACAGGGGAGGAACGTGCGAAGCGAATCGGTGCCTATGTGAAAGAGCTCGCTGAATATGTGGCACAGATCGAGGCGCAGCACGATAAGCTGCATGCTGGCAGCCAGAATGACAGCGTGAATTATATTTATGATCCAAAGACTTGTATATTAAATATGACAGATATTCAGATGGACAAGATGATGCTCTCCATCCCGGCAAGTCAGGCGCTTGCAGGTCTTGGCTCCGGGGACAGGGCGGCGGCTCTGGAACATGCAGTTGCGTCTATGGACGGCATGCTTACCTTATTCTATCAGCATAAGGGCCTGACAAATTCCTTTGAGGAAGGAACCGATGCAGATGTGATTGCGAAGAATCATCTTCCTTATCGTTATCTGAATATTCGATATATGAAGATGCTTGCCGGTGCATTTATGTACGCGGCGGGAAATCATATTGGAATTGAGTGGGGCAGCACGCCGGGCGTGGTGAATTGTACGCCGGTGACAGCTGATGCAGATGGAAAATATGTGAGCGGAAGATATTTTGGCTGGGGCATTGCTCATGAGATTGGACATCAGATCAATCAGTCAGCCTATGCGATGGCGGAAGTGACGAATAATTATTTCTCTGTTCTGGCACAGGCAAAGGACAGAAATGATACGGTGAGATTTCAGTATCCAGAAGTATTTAAGAAAGTGACCTCCGGCACATGGGGATACGCAAATAATGTATTTACTCAGCTTGGTATGTACTGGCAGCTTCATCTGGCATATGACAGAGACTATAATTTTAAGACGTATGACACATATCAGGAGATAATAGAGAATCTGTTTTTTGCTAGGGTGGACAGCTATGCAAGAGATGCGAGCACAGCTCCAGCGCCGGGTGGTGTAAGCCTGACGCTTGACGGTGACAGAGATCAAAACCTGATGCGTCTGTCAAGCGCGGCAGCACAGAGGGATTTGACTGATTTCTTTACCAGATGGGGATTGGTTCCAGATTCCAAGACGCTTGCTTATATGAATCAGTTTACAAAAGAGGCACGTGCCATCTACTATGTGGATGATGCGGCGAGAGTTTATGAGATGGAGAATGGAAAAGCAGGAGCTATCACAAATAAGGATGTGGTCTCGGCTACTGTCTCGGCAGATGGAAGCACAGTTACGCTGAAGATAAATTCTTCTGTCTCCTCTGAGATTATACAGGGATATGAGATTACAAGGGTGTTTGTGGAGCAGGGCAAACAAAGAAGAGAGGTTGCTGGCTTTACACAGGAGACAACCTTTACAGATCAGGTGGCGTTTGCTGCGAATCATGTTATTACATATGAAGTCACAGCGATTGATAAATTTATGAATCGCTCAGCAGTTTGTGAGACAACACCTATAAAGGTGGGCGGAGATGGACAGAAGGATAAGTCTAGTTGGTCTGTCACTACAAATATGGTATCCTCTGAGGATAAGGTAAGTGATTCCACAGATAATGATCCATGTGAGCCTACGACAGTTCCTGCTATAGAGAAGGTGATTGATGGAAAGACTTCCACAGTATATACAGGTTCTTCTGCAGGAGAGGACCCATATGTTATTCTTGCGCTGAATCAGATTACAGAAGTGACAGCACTGCGCTATGTATCTTCTGGCAGTTCTGCGATCACGAAATATACAATCGAGGTAAGTAAGGATGGCACGAACTATACACAGGTAAAGACGGGCACCTTTAAGAGTGGAACAGATACAGTATACTTTGAAAATGGAACAGATCCGTGGGTGTGCACTTATGATGCAGCATTTGTAAAGCTTACAGCAGTGGGACAGAGTGGAAAATCTATCTCGATATCTGAGATGGATCTGTTTGGACCTTCTGGGGATAATGTTGAATTTTTAAGTGGACAGGGTGGCATCGGTGTGCTGAGCAGTGCTTATACCTATGCTGCTGGAAAAACCATACCGGCAGGCTCCATTATCTTCACTGGAACCTACAAGGGAAATCCCGCCTATAATGTGGTAGTTCTCTATGATGAAAGCGGGAATATTGTAGGTGGCACAGACAGTGATAATCATCTAGTTGCACATCAGATAATCCTTGCGGACGATCCAAAGGATGCAATGCTTGGTGAGACCTCGGAGGGCAGATGGATCTATTGGATTGAGCCAACTTCTGGAAGTACAACGCCATCCTTGTCAGCAAAGCATGTGCGCGCAGAGCTTTACAGAGTTGACAATGCATTGACAAATGAGGGACAGAGATTGGTAAGTGATACGAAATATGTGGAAATACCAGCAACCTTGCCCAATATTTCACTGAGCAATTAAGCAGGAATATAGATTGATATTCGGGAAGTGCGAGGGAAATGTGAGAAGATGATAAGAAAACAGATTTGTAAAACAAGTTTAGCACTGCTTTCTTTTATAATGTTTGCGTTGCCTGTTAAAGCTGCAGATGATTCTGTTGCCTTGCAGGTGAATGGAAATAAGGTTGAGGCTACCTTTCAGTCTGGGACAGCAAGCGGGGCACAGGAGGAGATCCTGTCCCTGCAGCTCAGCTTTGCGCTCACCTCAAAGGAAGGGAAGCCGAAGAAAAATGAGGTGACATTTGAGTTTAACAGTGCAATTCAGAGTGTGGTGGCAGAAAGTCGCTATCAAGAAAGTACAGGTGTGCTTAATATCTATGTATCGGGAAGCAGCAATATTCTTACAGGTGACGAGACTTCTCTGGGAAAGGTGATTTTTAGTCCATCCGCGGAGACGGCACAATATTCGGTTAAGGTTGTGGAGAACAGCCTAAAAACTGTAAATAAGGCTTTCTATATGGAAGAGCTACCTGTGATTGCACCCATAGAGGGAAATGTGACAATTGGTGGAAACAATGGCGGCGGAAGTACCGGCGGAAATACTGGCGGAAATACCGGTGGCAGCGGCGGTGGAACCGGAGGAAGTGGTGGAAGTGGCGACGGAAGCAATGGCGGCAGTTCTGGAGACCATAAGTATGATGATTGGTACTCGGATGAGGAGGATGGCAGAAGACCAGATAATACTATTAATAATAGTCGTCCGCCAGAGAGCTTTGTCACTAATCAGAATCCACCGGTAATAGTAAATCCGATAACGCCCACACCTGCTGTCCCACCAGATACTAGTCAGACCCCGCCCGCCAACAATCAGGTAAACAATCTGCCTGAGGGCAGCACAACTCCAGCTCCGGCAGAGAATCAAGGGACGCAGAATAGTTCTTCACCATCCGGGACAGGAAATGGCAGTGGAAGTACTTCATCCAATGCTGACAAGAATGGCAGTGGGGAGGACAGTGCTGGCACAAGTAATGCACCAGAAGGTTCTGATAATCATGGCTCTGTTCCAGAGGAATCAGAGGTTACGACAGAGGGAGAGAGTGTGACAGAGGAGCAGACGCAGAAGGCAGAAGAAGATACAGAGGCATCTGCACAGCCAGACAAGACGCAGGATGATAAGGAGAAAAAATCTTCTAAGGTAAAAGTATTGATGTGGGTATTGGTGATAGTTGGAATGGTGGTTTCGGCGGCAGCAGTTGTGACGGCATTTGTGTTGGTGCGCCGAGCGCCGAAAGAAGATAGAAAGAATTTAAAATAGGATTCTTTTTGATAATTGAGATTTTTTAGCTAATTCGTTCTATTAGTATCTGTGAGAATATAGAAAGGAATAATCCGCTCAGAGTACAGACAATTGTTGTTGCTCTGGGCGGATTGTTATGTACAGCCCAATGTGGAAGAAAGACATCGCAGATGCGATGGATGGAGCAAGTGGCAAGAAAGAACTCTTCTCTACATGATTTTAGTCAATAAGAACCTTGTGCTCCATCCATCGTCCTGATAGAAAACGAAGTCCAAAGCAGAGGCTTCGGAATATCCAGTCGATAAACATTCCAAGCCATACGCCAGTCAATCCCATATGAAGCTGTTGTACAAAGAAGTAGCTTAATATGACTCGGAAGAGCCACATGCTGATAATGCTTACCAGCATAGTAAACTTTGCATCTCCACCACATCTGAGAGCATGAGGAAGAGCAAAGCTGCTTGTCCAGAATAGGATACTGAACAGATTAAACCAATGAATCACAGTAACACACATATCGGCAGCCTCTGTTGAGAGATGGAACAGTGTGGAGATCCATGGAATTAGGAAAAAGATGGCGATATTGCTGCAGGAGAGTCCCACAATCGACATTCCGATAAAAAGTCTTACGTAGCGGGATGCCTGTTTCTTCTCCCCAGCTCCCAGACATCTGCCAATTACGGGGATAATAGCTAGACTTATGGCGTTTCCCGGTATATTTGCCATACTGCTCACAGTGTTGGAGACAGCGTTGGCGGCGATCGCGGAGGTTCCAAGCGTGGATGTCAGACTGCTGACACACAGCTTTCCAATCTGGAACATGCCATTTTCCAGACCGCTTGGGATACCTATGGCTAAGATACTCTTTACTAATTTTGCGTTAGGGCGAAGCTCAGAGAGAGCATTTATGCGAAGTGGATTGGAGGATTTTTGGTGCTGGGCTGTCACCCATAATGCTGCGAAGATACGCCCGATAAGAGTGGCCAGCGCGGCTCCCAGTACACCCATGTGAAAGCCATAGATCAGTAGAGCATTTCCACAGATATTAATTATGTTCATAACGAGGCTGGCGCGCATGCTGAGCTGGCTGTTGCCCTGTGTGCGAAAGAGCGCAGCTCCAGCATTATATAGTCCCATAAATGGATAGGAGGCAGCGCTGATCAGAAAGTAGATCTGTGCAAATGCCATAACATCTGCATCGATATTTCCAAATACCAGATAGAGAATGGGCCTACTACTTATCATAACGAGCAGCATAATGCTAATGGTGCTTATGGCAAGGATGCTGTAGAGCTGAGCAGCGCTTTTCTTTGCCTGCTTCATATCGCGTCTGCCTAGACATTGGCTGGAGATTATGGCGCCTCCGCTTGCTAGGGCAGATAGTATCTGGATAATTAAGATATTAAGGCTGTCCACCAGACTGACGCTGGAGACAGCAGCTTCTCCGACGCTGGATACCATCAGGGTATCTGCCATCCCCATACTGACACTTAATAATTGTTCAAAAAAGAGTGGAAGGATCAGTTTTATTAGATCTTGACGAGTAAACAGTGGTTTGGTAAGAGATTCTTCTTGGCTCATAATGGCTCCTTGTGATGTGAAAAGTAGTTAAAGATCTGTTTTTTTCAGTATACTATTTTTACTTTGGGTTTACTACTGATTAATTAGCGGGTATGCTGTATTTAAGGAATTTTTTATAATATAATGTCTGATTGTTTCATAGTCAAGCAGGTTTTAGATAGTTGTTGGCTTGTGTTTCGGCAAAGAACAGATTATAATAATAGAGAGAAATGGTAAAGTTGAGGTAAGGATTTCAAATAGGGAACAGAATGATAATAGAATAGGAAGGATGCCGGGAATATAGATGCGCAGAAAATGGATAATAGTGGGAGTGATGTTGATTTTTTTCGTTTTGGCTGGTTTTGCTGTGGCGTGGCATTTTAATATATTGCCAGAGAAAAGCTATACAGCAAAGGATTTTGGAATTGTTGTGCTTCAAAGTGATGTGGATTATAATCAAAATGGAAGAGATGATTATGAGGATATTCTGATGGGGGCAAAATTGGAGGCAGAAAATCATCCGCGATACAATGGAGCGTATTTTCAGGGGGGATATCCGCCGTCTGATATTGGTGTCTGTTCAGATGTTATATGGAGAGCTTTTCGTCATGCAGGTTATAATATTCGGGATATGGTAGATGCAGATATACAAAGAAGGCGGGAGGCGTACACAGAGATTGTGGAGCCTGACAGCAATATTGATTTTCGCAGGGTGCGAAATTTAAGGATATTTTTTGAGGAATATGCCAAAAAGCTGACAACAGATATAGAAGAGATAGAGGAATGGCAGCCCGGTGATATTGTGATATTTGGAGAAAATGATCATATTGGGATAGTGTCTGACAGAAGGAATAAGAAGGGACGACCTTATATTATTCATAATGCGGGACAGCCGAATAGAGATGAAGATTATATAAAATGGTCTTGGCTTGAGATTACAGGACATTATCGTTTTGATGCATCTTTGATTGAGGATGAGGTGCTGGTGCCATGGAAATAGAATGTAGCTGGTGTTACCGTACATTAGAATTGTATCATTTTTTGTATATTTCATTCTTTTTTGTTGTTCAAAATTTTCTGTATCATTTTCTGGAAAGATCCGCCCAGTGAACTGTCTGTGGTTCTCCGTCACCCCGCTCTCGCTTAGTGAAAAACGCAGCGGATGCTAAGCTCGAAATTACCTCGCTAAGCGCCGGCGTTTTTCAATAGGTTCCTTGAGATGGCTTTAGACATTTTTATAAATATTGAATATCATAAAGAGGGTATTATGAAAATTACATGTATAGTTGTTGGAAAAATAAAGGAGAGGTATTTGGTTATGGCGATTGAGGAATATTCCAAGCGTTTGTCTAGATATTGTAAGCTTGTGTTTTTGGAGCTTCCTGATGAAAAAACGCCAGATCATGCCTCGGAGCTTGTGGAAGAGCAGATTAAGCAGAAGGAGGGCGAGAGAATTCTAAAGGCATTAAAGGAGGATGCATATGTAATTGCGCTTGCGATTGAAGGAAAACAGCCGGATTCTGTAGAATTGTCACAACAGCTTGAAAAGCTCGCTATTGATGGATACAGTCATATTGTTTTTATAATTGGTGGTTCTCTGGGATTGTCGAAGGAGGTACTCGCACGAGCTGATACAAAGCTGAGTTTTTCCAGATTAACATTTCCACATCAGCTTATGAGAGTGATTTTGCTGGAACAGATCTATCGTGCTTTTCGAATACAATATGGAGAGCCATATCACAAGTGAGAGCGAAAGGCAAGGGATTGTCAGGAAACAGAACAGGAATAATAATTTTCTGTTTTTATACAAAAGACACATTTGCTTAATAAGGTGAAAAACATAGAAAATCCTATATAAGAAAGCTTAACGTTATGGATAGAGCAGGGAGGAAAGACAAATGTCAATCATTCGTTTTTTGGTATTTACGGATTTGCATTATGATCATGTATTTGATGCAGAGGAACGTCTTGACAGTTTAATAGGTAGAATTAACGACTTATCGCTGGATTTTGTAATTTCTCTTGGAGATTTATGCTATCCAATCAGTGATAATAGGCCAATTATTAGAAAGCTTCATAGTTTTGGAATTCCATTTTATTATTGTGTCGGAAATCATGATTGTGAAAATAGCAGTCCACAGGCTATCGAAGAATTTACAGGACTAAGTAAGCTGTTTTACTCATTTGCTGTGGGGGATATCAAGTTTATAATATTGAATACCTGCTTTATGGAGCATAATCAGAAAGAAATGTTATACCAAAAAGGGCAGTTTAAAAAAAATGCAGATTTTTATCCAATTATTCCCCAATGTGAAGTAGAGTGGTTGAATGAGGAAATGGCCGATAAGAGTATGAAATATGTAATATTTTCGCACCACAGTCTGGCGAATGATTTTGGTTCTAGGGGCGTTGTTAATAGAGAGGCAATACGTACAGTATTGGAGAAAAGGCAAACTATTTTGGTTATGAATGGTCATGACCATGGTGACGATTTGAAAATAATTAATGGGATTCCTTATTTTACAGTTAATTCTGTGTCATACATTTGGCATGACAGGGAAAAGTTTGCCTATTCAAAAAACATACACAATGAATATCCGTTTATAAAGAATATGATTCTTTATAAATCACCCCTTTATTGCATTGTTGAAATGGAGGACGAGAATGTAAAAATATACGGAACAGAAAGTGACTATCAAACTGTAACTCCTGAGGATGTAGATATTGTTGGCCGCCGGTGGAATGGTGTTTCCATAGAGCCTAAGATATCAGGGTGGAGTAGGAGGGGATAACAACAGAAAGATAGGTTCTTGGCTTATTGAAAAAAGGAAAATATCAGACTATGATGGCATATTTATACCTTTGAAAATATCTATAAAGAAGATGGCAATATTTCTATGGGTGATGAGGCTGTTAAGATATTTCTCAATGCAAAAGGAACTCTGGATGATGTGAGTGATGAATGAAAGGCGTTTCTTGATTATGTGGCAGGGAAGAAGCCGAAGGATGCCTACGTGGAGAGCCGTATCATAAATAAGGGTAAAATATTCCGAAGAAAGGTGACTGGAAACAATAGAAAAGCCAACAGAAACAGGAAAAGAGGAAAACAGGATGAAAGAATTGCGAAAACCCCTAAAGCTCTGCAAAGAAGATACCATTGCAGTGGTCAGCCCTTGCCATGGCTGGGCCGGAGATACAAAGATTCATTGGAAATATCAGCTGGGCGTCAAATATCTGCAGGAGATAGGGTTAAAGGTGTTACATGCGCCTAATGCACTTAGAGGCTCTACATATTTGTCTGAAAATCCCCGTGCGAGGGCGGAAGATATTATGTGGGCTTTTGAAAATGCCAATGTGAAAGCCATTATTGCCAGCGTGGGAGGGAATGACAGTATAAGAATAATACCCTATATAGAGTCATACCTAATTAGTACTTATCCCAAAATATTTATAGGTTATTCTGATGTTATGAATTTGCATATCCTTGCCTATCATTGTGGCTTGTCTTCTTTTTACGGCTGCAATCTGTTATCTCCTTTGGCAGAAGCACAGGGCTGGCACCCATATAGCAGGAAGTGGTTTGAAAAGGTGCTTTTTTCTGATTCTAAAATAGGTATAATTGAACCATCTAAGGAATGGACCTATGAAGAACCAGATTATTTCGATCCGCTTCACAGGCGAACTTATTATCCAAACAATGGATATGAGCTCATTCAGGGGGAGGGAACGGTGAAGGGCAGATTGTTTGGCGGTCATATTGGGCTGAAGGATCTGGAAAATACGCCGCTGGCACTTGATGCTGAGGATTTCTGGGATACCATTCTTTTTTTAGAAGATATTCCTGAATTTTATACGCCTTTGGCCATTGAAGATTTCCTGAGATGGCTTGACAGAATCGGAGCACTGGGAGAAATAAACGGAATTATTCTGGGAAAAGCAAATGAAAATACCGCCTTTACCAAACAGAAGGAGACAGTAAGAGATGTGTTGTCCCAATTGGGTCAGGGGAAGCTTCCGGTTATTTATGGGGTGAATTTTGGACATTCTTCTCCTGTCTGCGTTCTGCCATATGGAGCAGAAGCGGAAATAAATTGCGAAAAAGTTTCCTTTTCCATTTTGGAAAGCGGGGTATTGTAGGGTATAAACGAATAAGTATTGACAAAGAAAGGACATGATGGAGGTTTGGTGTGGCGACGTGGCGTACACATTTGATGATAGCAGATAAGGTAATGGAAGAGGCCGCAGAAATTGATAGACATGGGTTTTGTGTGGGAAATATCTCCCCAGATTGCAATGTGGAGAATGAGGACTGGACAACTTTTACACCTTCTCGCGAAAGTACTCATTGGATGAGTGGAAGGAGAAGCATCCAAAGTGCGGGTATTTGACAGAGATTGTACCACAAAGATAATTCCCCGATTATATTGATTATTTGCTATGTGGCAGTATTGTACGAAAAATCAAAAAGCATTAAGGCATGGTTTATCAGATTTTACAATACGAAAATGGAAAGTATTTATGGATTTAAAAAATATTTTGATGCTCTATGTGGCTGTAATATTTATTCCGTATTGCCAAATGTGGTGGAAAATTCATATAGAAATCTTGAATAGAAAATGAGAATAAAAGTCTTTTGGTATAATGAGTACTAATCGCTATAAAGCTAGAGTTTATCAGCTTTGTAGCGATTTTAATTTTGCGTTTGGGTACGTTTTGGGTACAGATTTTTATTTTGGTACAACTAAAATAAGTTATAATTTTTAACT
>CAJUOO010000059.1 GCA_910588535.1 uncultured Lachnospiraceae bacterium
TTATTTTTTTGCAAGTAAAAGGAGCTGCGCACGAATTACTTAGTGCGACAGCCCCCTCAGACTATAGACAAAACAGCTCTGGATATAATTCCCAGAGCTGTTTTTCTTTTATCAAACAAATTACTTTCAAAATAGAATTTTTGTGTAGTTTTCTTTCCCCAGCAATCATAATACTGTTCCCTTTTGAGCATTGGAGGCAGACCCCCATTGGCTGAGCATATCCTCCAATTGTTCCAATAGATAATAAAACATCTCCATATCAGGTTTTTAAGTTCCTGAATGGGTTCATTTAAAAGATATCCCAGAAACCGCCAGTAGACAACATTCATGCGAACTTCCTCCATGGTACACCACCAAGAAGGGATACTATAAAGATGCTGGATCAGGATCTCTTAAACAAAACCACGAGACCGACACGGGGATATATCTGTTATCCGTACAATATCAATCTTCCACAAAATCGTATCTGACTTTTTTGACAGTCTGATATATACCTAACATTCATTGGATCACTTTATGCTCCACCCATTTTCCGCTTATAAACCGTGCTGTAAAGATAACTGCTCTCACTGTCCAGTCTGCAAACATTCCTATCCATACTGCAATTGGTCCAAATCCCATAACTCTGCACAAAAAGACGCATAAACTCACCCTGCACAGCCACATTGTCGTGCAGGACACAATCATCGAGAATTTCACATCTCCCGCTGCCCTCATGCCATATGCAGGTATAAATGAGAGTGTCCACGAGATAGGTTTTACAATTGTGATCCACATTACCATATACATGCACAGATCCGCACTTTCCTTCTCCATACCTCCCAAAATTGTCACCGGGCGCGTGATCAAAAATACAGCAAGACAGCTTATAATAATCGTCACCTCAGCAATTATTGTAAGCTTCTTAATATAGTACCGCGCCTCATCGCGCCTTCCGGCTCCAATGCACTGTCCCACCACCGTCATCAATCCAATTCCAACACCCACAGCCCCGACACCATTCACATTTTCCATAATATTTGTCATAGCCTGCGCTGCGATCGCTGCTGTTCCAAGCGTGGACACCGTAGACTGAATCGCCAGCTTTCCAAACTGAAACATACCATTTTCTACACCAGAGGGAATCCCTATCGCTAAAATCCTCTTGATCAGAGGGAAATCTGGACGTATTCTGCGATAATCACGAACACACACCATATTTTCCGTCTTTCTCAAATACCAGAGCACCACAACTGCACAGAATATTCGAGAACCCAGTGTGGCGAGCGCCGCACCTGCCACACCCAGACGAAGCCCCCAGATCAAAAAAGCATTACCAGCAATATTCATTCCATTTGAGATAATGGAGATCACCATTGGCGTTCTTGTATTTTTCTGAGCGCGAAAAACACTTGACCCTGCATTATACAGCGCAATAAATGGAAACGACATCGCCATAAAGAAAAAATAAACTTGTGCCGCGGACATCACTTCTGGCTCAACTGCGCCAAATATTAGGCGAAGAAGAGGTCTGCGAAATAGCAGACAGAGAACCATCAAGACAAAAGAAATTACCGCCACGGTAAATACAACCTGACTTGCAGCACGATTAGCAGCGCGCTCATCCTTTCGCCCAATGTATTGTGAACAGATAATTGCACCGCCAGCGGCAAGTGCGGAGAATACCTGAACTACCAGCACGCAGATGGAATCCACCAACGATACTGCCGATATCGCCTCGGACCCGACATTGCTGACCATTATGGTATCCACTGTCCCCATAAGGGAATTCAAGAGCTGCTCTACAATAAGCGGCAACAATAACAAAAACAAATCTCTGTTGCTAAACATATGCTTTTCTTTCATAATATCAAGCCTCTTTCCATGCGATATACACATACACCACATAGTATCACTAAGTTTTCCACAAAACAAGCTTGAATCTTGTCCAGAATATCCATTCTACAGAATATTTGACTTATTCTAACCAAGCTAAGCCCCGCCAAAGCCCCTGCCTCATACCCATTCTACAGAATATTTGACTCATTCTAACTCAGCCAGACAAAACAGATAGAAAAATTACATGATGCAAACTTTTTCTATGCTTTGTCTGGCTGAAAGTTATCGCTTCCATATTTACGGGCATTGCACAATTTCTGTAGCCTCTCTATACTCCTCTGGACTCTGATCAGTCAATATAATTCCTGCCTTTAGATGAGCAAATGTCACAGAACTGACCACATGAAATTTGCTGTGATCTGCTAGGATATATGCCTTGCCACACTGTTCCATAGCTGTCTTTTTTACCAGTGCCTCGTTGGCATCCGGCGTCGTGAAGCCTGCTGTCCGACTCACTCCATTCACTCCAAAAAAACCTCTGGTAAAATGAAAATCCTTCAGCATCATTACCGTAGTCGTCCCCACCACCGCCTCCGTCGAGCTTTTTAACGTTCCTCCTGTCAATATTACATGTGCACCTGCCGCCGCAAGCCTCTGTGCATGCGCAACGGCATTTGTGACAAAGGAAGCTTCCGTCTTTTCAATATAATCTAATAGATACCCTGTTGTTGTCCCAGCATCCAGAAAGATAAAATCCTGCGGCCGAATCAATGAGGCGGCATATCTGGCAATTCGTCTCTTCTCTTCAATATTTATCTCAGTCTTCTGAGCCACCGTAGGCTCAGAAGACTGATAAATATTTTCCACCGCCACAGCACCACCAAATACCTTTACAAGCAGCCCCTTTTTATCAAGCTCTATAATATCTCTTCTCACCGTCGACTCCGAGATGCCAAGCAGCTCCTTCAACTCTATGACAGTAATGCTCCTTCTTTCTTTTAGAAGCTCCAAAATTCTCCTATATCTCTGTTCCGACAGCATATTCTACCTCTTTCCTCTATTCCTGTACATCCTTCTTCAATACACCCAGCAAAAATGCGGACGCCAATGTTCCGGCAACCAACGCCACCACATACATCACTGCATTTCCCACAACCGGGAACACAAAGATTCCTCCGTGTGGAGCCATCAGTGTACATCCAAATAACATAGACAGCGCACCTGCTAAACCAGAACCAATGATGCATGCCGGAAGCACATGCAGTGGATCGGACGCAGCAAATGGGATCGCCCCTTCTGTGATAAATGCAAGCCCCATAATAAAATTGACTGGCCCTGATTGTCTTTCCTCCCTGCTGAATTTTTTCTTAAAAAGAAATGTGGCGAGCGCTATCGCGCACGGAGGGGTCATACCTCCTATCATCACTGCTGCCATTATATCATAATTTCCCGCTGCAATGGCGGCCGTGCCAAATACATACGCTGCTTTATTAAATGGACCGCCCATATCAACTGCCATCATACCACCCAAGATAATTCCGAGAATCACCTTGCTTGTGCCGCCCATACTGGTCAGGCCATTATTTAAAGCCGTGTTAATTCCTCCCATCACAGGCTCTATCACAAATGACATGGCAAGCCCCATAAGCAAAAGACCCACCAGAGGATAAATTAGCACAGGAGCAATTTTTTCCAAAAACTCTGGCAGATAATCACAAGCCTTGCGAAGGAACAGAATCAGATAACCAGCGAGGAAACCAGCGGCAAGTGCTCCCAAGAATCCCGATTTCCCACTGTAAGCCATCATGCCTCCCACAAATCCCAATGCAAGCGCGGGTCTGTCACCGATCGCCATCGCAATAAAGCCGGCCAGCACAGGGAGCATAAAGCCAAAAGCGACTCCACCCAGATTTTTAAGCCATGCCGCCACTGGCGTAATTGTACCAAAATTTGCTCTATCCGCAACATCGAGAGCATCCATATCTACACAAAGTCCATCAATTAAAAAGGCAAGTGCAATTAAGATACCACCTCCCACCACAAAAGGAAGCATGTGAGATACTCCATTCATTAACTGGGTATAAATCTTATGTCCCACACCACCACTTTTCTTGGATGCCTGTGAAACAGAAGCAGAACCTGCCGCTGCATGGTACACAGGCGCATCTCCCGCCATCGCGCGGTCCAAAAGCTGACCTGCCTTGCTGATGCCGTCAGAAACCTGACATGCAATCACCTTTTTACCATCGAAGCGATCCATCGGAACCTGTGCGTCGGCTGCGACGATAATACAATCGGCATCCCTTATTTCCTGCTCTGTCAGCACATTCTTTGCTCCACCTGAACCTCTGGTCTCAATTTTAACAACACAGTTTCTCTCCCTTGCCGCCTTCTCAATGCCCTCTGCTGCCATATAAGTATGTGCGATGCCAGTGGGACAGGAGGTGACTGCCAGAATCTTCACTCCACCGTTAGCCGAACCAGTATCTGCCAGTCTCTCGTCAATATCTGCCTGCTCAGCATCCGCCTTGTCGACAATGGCAAGAAACTCCTCCACTGATTTTGCATTGCGCAGGGATTCTGAAAAACTTTCATCCATCATCAACACTGACAGCTTGCTCAATACATCCAGATGAACATTATCTTTTGTATTTGGCGCTGCTATTAAAAAAATCAAGGTAACAGGCTCGCCATCCAAGGAATCAAAATCGACTCCATCTTTTACCACCATGGCTGCCAGACCCGGCTTGCTGACCGCAGCACATTTTCCATGAGGGATGGCAATCCCTTCACCAATTCCTGTTGTGCTTTCTTCCTCTCTGGCATAAACCTGCTTTCTGTATGCCTCCTCATCATTGATCCTGCCACTCTTAATCATAAGATCAATCACTTGATCCAGCGCCTCCTGTTTTGTCTTTGGCGCTCCTGTAAGTGAAATACTTCTCTTGTCTAACAGATCTGTGATCCTCATGCTCTCTCCTCCTATCGATGCTCTATCTGCTGATACACTGCTGCTATCTCTTCTCTAGTGGCAAGCTGCTCTGAAAATGCACTTGCACTTCCAGCAGACACGCCCATATAAAATGCATGTCGGTACTCCTTCTTTTCCATCCATCCTGCAAGAAAACCTGCCACCATAGAATCTCCTGCCCCAACACCGTTAATTAGTTTTCCTTCTGGAGCGGCTGTTTCATATACAGAACCATCTGCCGCCGCCAGAACTGCCCCCTCTCCAGCCATAGATACCAACACATTCTCTGCTCCCATCTCCCTCAGCCTCTTGGCATAAGGAATAACCTCCGTCCTTGTGCCTAGCGATACATCAAAGATCTCACCAAGCTCATGATGATTCGGCTTTACCAGAAATGGATGGTACTTTAATACCGACACAAGAAGTTCTCTTGTTGCATCTACCACAAACACAACACCTCTTCCACTTAGTCTCTCCATAATCTGGCTATAGATAGTATCTGGCATAGAGCTTGGAATACTCCCGGCAAGCACCAATACATCTCCTCTCGAAAGAGTATTAAGCTTATCTATAAGCTGATTCATCTCCTCTGCGCGAATTGTTGGCCCGCATCCATTGATCTCCGTTCCATCAATGGATGTAAGCTTGACATTAATTCTTGAGATTCCATTGTCAACATGGATAAAATCTGCCCTAATCCCTCTTTCCTCAATCCGTCTAGTTATCTCGTCTCCCGTAAAACCAGCCGCAAAACCAAACGCTGTATTCTCAATTCCAAGATTACTTAATACCATAGAGACATTCAGCCCTTTTCCTCCCGGAAGCATCAGCTCAGAATTGGTCCGATTCGTCAAACCTAGCTTAAAATCCTCCACCGAGACGATATAATCCAGCGACGGATTAAAAGTTACCGTATAAATCATCTCATTCCCTCCTGTCTTATCTTGTTACCTTATTATACATCCAAACTCATTCAAAGTCAATCAAAATATTTCAATAATATGATTATTATTGATTGATGTTGAACGAATAAACCGAACATACTCCTTCTGCATGGGGATGTGCATCGTATTGAGCCCTTCATCTCGGCTGACACTTTTCCTTTGGATGCCCGCGTACATAAAAAAGAGAGACGAAAGGTTTTTTCCTTTTGTCTCTCCACATTACTATTTGGGCGGCCGCAGTGAACCCCGTTTTACGGTTATCATCAACTGCTCTATTTCTTTATATACCTTGTCAATCTCAGCCTGAATCTTTTCACAATCGATACCTGCAGCCGCAAATTCATCCATTATCTCCTTCACCACCTCTGCATATTTGTTCTTATGCTCAACATTGCGCTTCTTCCACTGTATTCCCTTAAAATATTCTGCTATTTCTCTATCAAGAGATAGCCTACCCTGAAGCATCAGCACAGCAAGAATTGGATAGCCGGGGTAGCCACTCCAATAGGACGAATTATCATTGGAAGTATAGATATCATCCTTCCATGTAATTACATATTTTTTCGATAAATCGGAGGAGACAACTTCAGCCTTCCCCTCCATAAGGGTGATGCGATCATCCACAATCGCTCCGTATGCCTCATGAATTTTCTCAATCGGCGGCATCTTAATACTCAAATTTCCCCTCCTATATCAGACTTTTACTGAACATCTCCACGCTCTCTGCTTATTGGCTCAACAACTTCTCTATCGATGCAAGCTTTACGCAGAGCACAAACATCCTTGTCGCCTCCGCCATCTCCTCTGGTGTGGGAAAGGAAGGGGCAATGCGGATATTAGAATCCTTCGGGTCCTTTCCATATGGATAGGTTGCACCTGCACCAGTCAGCACCAGACCAAGATCTTTGCATTTCGCGACAATAGCCTTCGCGCAGCCCTGCATTGCATCAAAAGAGATAAAATATCCACCTCTTGGTCTTGTCCAACTTCCAATCTCAAGCCCGGTAAGTTCCTCCTCAAGAATAGTAAGCACAGCCTCAAACTTTGGCCGAAGCAATTCAGCATGTTTCTTCATATGTGCGTTCAGTCCGTCAATATCCTTAAAAAACCGCACATGGCGCAGTTGGTTTATCTTATCATGCCCGATAATCTGTGTTGTCATAAACTGCTTGATATACTCCATATTTTCCAGAGAGGTCGCAATCGCTGAGACACCAGAACCCGGAAAACTCACCTTCGAGGTAGAACCAAAAACATAGACCATATTCGGATTGCCTGCCTTTTCGCACTCCTCCAAAATATTCAATATTTTATCCTGAACATCCTCAAAGATATGATGAATACAATATGCATTATCCCAGAAAATGCGGAAATCCTCTGCTTTGGGCTTTAGATTAGCGAAGCGTCTTACCACATCGTCAGAATATGTGATACCTGTAGGATTTGAGTACTTTGGCACACACCAGATACCCTTGACAGCATCATCATTGTTCACATACTCCTCCACCATATCCATATCTGGTCCATCTTCACCCAGAGGAATGTTGATCATCTCTATACCAAATAATTCTGTAATCTTAAAATGCCTGTCATAGCCCGGAACCGGACATAAAAATTTCACCTTATCCAGCTTGCACCATGGCGTAGAACCATTTACACCCATAACCATGGAACGGACCACTGTGTCATACATAATATTCAGGCTGGAGTTACCGCACACAATCACATTATCCTTCTTTACCTCAAGCATATTTGCCATCAGCCGCCTACATTCACCGATCCCATCCCAATCACCATAATTTCTGGTATCATTCCCAAGAAGGGTATTCATATCCGACTCACCGTTGATCACATCGAGCATCGGCATCGATATAGCAAGCTGAGAAGCTCCCGGCTTACCTCTTGCCATATTAAGAGAAAGTCCCTTCGCTTCTTCTGTTTTAAACTGTTTTTCTAACTCTGCTTTTAAGGTTAAAAGCTCCTCTTGGCTCATAGCCAAATATGATTTCATAATGCCTTTCTCCTCTCATATGATTTTACCGCTCCCAATTATACCACATCTTTTGAAGTTAATACAGCCCTTTTTTACCAACCCGCTAAAAATAACCTGTTATGCAGCCTTCCATCACTTTCACTTTTACAATATTGTAAAGACCAACTTACAGATTCCACACCACATATCATTTTCTAAAAGCTACAGCTTGACATGTACAAATCTATTTTCATACATGCTGTACATGTCAAATCTGTACCCACAGAAAATCTCAGAGATTTAAAAGCTTCACAATCTCTAAAAACATTCTTTGTAATAATGACCTACTCTGTCAGCGGCAAGCATCGCATCACACACCATCTCAGGTGTAATTGCAAAAGGCATATTATGTGCAGTATCTCCTTCTGCACATGCAAGCTTTGCTGCTTCCATCAGCTTTGCCTTATCAATCTGCTTTACCCCAAGCTCCTCTAAAGTGACAGGCAGACCTACGGTAATACAGAAATCCATCACCTCTTCCAATTCATCTACAGATGCATTTTCTAACATTAACTGTGTGATTACGCCAAAGGAAACTTTCTCACCGTGATATTTCTCATGTGTCTCTTCTATGCAGGTCAATCCATTATGCACCGCATGAGCCGCTGCTATGCCGCCGCTCTCAAATCCAATGCCCGAAAGATAGGTATTCGCCTCAATAATATTCTCCACAGCGACCGTGCAGGCGCCTGCTTCTAAAGCCAGCTTTGCTTTCGGTCCGTCTGCAATTAAGGTTCTATAGCAAAGCTCAGAAAGTGCCATCGCCGTCTTAGAAACCTTTCCGCCCATACAGCTTGTTGTATCGGAGCGCATACATGCTCTTGTCTCAAAATAGGTAGCTAATGCATCCCCCATACCAGACACAATAAGGCGTATTGGAGCGGCTGCCACTATATCATAATCCAAGAGAACGATATCTGGGTTACTTGGCAGCCACAGATATTCATCAAATTGTCCCTCTTCTGTGTACAATACACTTAGAGCAGAGCAAGGTGCATCTGTGGAAGCTGCTGTAGGCACACATACCGCTGCCACATCTGCATAATAGGCAACTGCCTTCGCCGTGTCAAGAATCTTGCCGCCGCCAATTCCCACTACCATATCACAGCTCTCTGCCGCAAGCACCTTGCCAATCCGATCGATCTCTTGTCTGGAACATTCTCCATTAAAAATCTCCCACACAATACTCGTATCTGTGCCAGAAATAGCCGTGTTAAGCTTCCCCTCCACACGTCCTCTTCCACTTTTGCTGACAAGCACTAACATCTTTTTCCCCAGCTTTGCGGTGTATTTTGTCAACTCACTAAGAGCACCTTTTCCCTGAATATAACGGCTGGGCGATCCAATAATTCTTACCATAATACCATCCTCCTTTTAATATAGAATATAACTTCCCACCAACATCTTTTACAGATTTCAGTATATCATTCGCAAAAAACCTTGTCAATGTATGCAGACAGGACTTTATTCTTCATATATATCATGACAACACTTGCAAAATCGATGTATTTTTTGATAATATGAGATATAATACTCTTAAACAAACAGAAAGGAGCAGATACTATGAAACTAGCAGTCACTTATGAAAATGGAGAGGTTTTTCAGCATTTCGGTCATACAGAGCAGTTTAAGTTCTATGATATCGAGAATGGAAAGATTATAAAAGAGGAAATTGTCAATATGAATGGACAGGGACATGGCGCATTATCTGGTTTTCTCCATTCTGCGGGCATCGATGTTGTTATCTGTGGAGGAATCGGCGGCGGTGCACAAGCAGCTCTGGCAGAAACCGGCATCAAGCTATATGGAGGTGTCTCTGGCAGCACAGATCAGGCGGTAAATGCCTATCTGGATGGCACACTTGGATATAATCCAAATGTACATTGCAATCACCATGAAGAAGAACATTCCTGCGGAGAACATTCCTGTGGGACAGACAAACATGGCTGCTCTGGCAACGGCGGAAATTGCAAATAATTTTTAATATCTGATAAAGATAAAAAAATGGCTTCGTCTACATCAACACAACCGTCGAAGCTATTTTTTTATTTTTATATATATCAAAATAGTATTGACATTTTAATATTAATAATATATAATCATTTTAAAAATAATAATATTATTATCACAAAATTATATTGTACACATATGGTTACAACAATCCGTTTATTGCTTGAATAGCAAATTTTGGATCATATACCCTTAACGCAATAACAATAAACTGATTATCATTTCAAAAAGGAGTGTTTTTATGAAAATACTTGATTATTTCAATCAAAAAGAATCCACGTGTTATGAAAAGGAAAAACAGCTTCAGTCTGAGGATCGCAACGATGAGGCAGTGTTTGAGAAAATAAAAGCAAACGTTTATAATATTTTTCGAACAGTTCTATCTGTCTCCATCAAAAAATATCCCAATGATTCCTCTAAGGCCCATGATGACTTTTTCAACAAGCTTGATCAGATTTCTTCTCAATGGGTTATCGCTTATGAGAAGGCTGAACAACACAATGATGTGGAAAAGATGCATATAGAAAACATTAAGCTTAATGTGGTAAAAGATATCAGGGAAACCATTCCGCAATTATGGGAGGAGACCGCATGAAAGAAGCAGAAGTCATCTTGTTATTTAAATGTCTGTCAGATAAATCTCGCCTTCATATTGTAAAATCTCTTGCTATAGAAGATATGTATGTGGAGCGCTTGGCAGAACGCCTTAATTTATCAGCATCGACCATATCCTTCCATCTTAAAAAGCTGGCGGAGGCGGGAATTGTCTCCTCCTATAAAACACAATATTACACTATGTACTCTATCAATCCTGAGATTCTTAACACAAGCATTATCAAGCTAATAAAAGAAAAACCTGATGATGCTGCGATACAGGAAGAAAGGGAAGCCCAGTATCGGAAACGTATTATAGATTCATTTTTTGAATATGGAAAATTAAAATCGATCCCTGCCCAAAGAAAAAAAGAAAGAATTATCCTTGAGACAATCGTTGAGGCGTTCGAATATAACAGACAATATACAGAGCGGGAAGTGAATATTATTATTGCTGATTTCTTTGACGATTTCTGCACACTTCGCAGAGATATGATAGCAGAAAATCTGCTGGGAAGAAAAGACAGATTGTATTGGCGAATATAATTATATATGCAGAAGAACACGAGGAAAATGAACAGCAAACACTACACGCGCCCCGCGCGACGAGCAGTGGAGTTCATTGTTCCCCTACTCGATTTTCTTTGATTCTCCATGGAAACTGTATCTCTTTTTCCATCACCTTTATAAAATCCGATATAAATGGCATCCTTTGGACACACACTGGCACATGCCCCACATCGAATACATTCAGCAGAGTCCGGTGTCTTTACAGGATCCACCTCCATCTTGCACACCTGTCTACATTTTCCACAATTCACACACTTATGCTTATCAATTTCCAGATGATACACACTGATCTTATTCATCAAACCATAGATGGCACCAAGTGGGCACATTGTTCTGCAAAAAAAGCGATACACCAAAACACAGCCAACTATTGTTAGAATCAATATTGCCATTTTTAGAGAAAACAATGATCCAATTGTCTGCCTTAACTCCTCATGGGTGCTGAGCAGAGGAATACCACCCTCCAAGGTGCCTGCTGGACAAATATATTGGCAAAATGCTGGTTTGCCCATTCCCATATAGTTGGTGGCAACCACGGGAAGCACAAAAACAAACACAATAAGCACAATATATTTCAAACATAAAAATCCTTTTTTCAGTTTTAGCTTTGGGGACGGAATTTTATGTATCAGCTCCTGTATCAATCCAAAAGGGCAGAGCCAGCCACACACTGCCCTCCCTAGAATTACACCAAAAGCCAAGAGAACACCAACCACGTAAAAGCTAAAATTAAATTTCATGGAACCATTCACTGCCTGAAGTGCCCCAATAGGACAGGCAAAGCTGGCAGCCGGGCAGGAATAACAATGAAGCCCCGGATTACAAAATTGCTTCCACTTTCCTTTATAGATCTTTCCTCCGTTAAAATTAAGAAGATGCATATTTGAAAATCCAAATGCAATCACTTGTATTAGTTTTCTTTTTATAAAATTCTGCATATTCATCTCCATACTGCCTTCTGCGGCTCAATTTCACACTCTCATCCTAACCCAATACATTCCAGACAGATAGTAACAGCTTTATTCATTACAATCTGCACTTCTCCTCTGGAAACTCCATACAAGGTACATACAAGAGAGGCTAGTATCACTATTGTTCTGGCGATCCATTTCCCTCTATTTTCCATTGATATACTCCTCCACAAAATTTTTATACCCCTTTACATTTGCCCCTACAACGGGATCTCCCACGATATTACCCTCTTTATCTACAAATAATGTGGTAGGTACACCTGTCACCCATCTCATAATCTCATTAAAATCCTCATTGGCAATTATCTGCGTAAACTCTGCTCCTGCCCTCTCCGTAATTGTAATAGCAAGCTCTTTATGCTCTGTGTCCTCTTCCCCGTTAATATCTACAATAAGCCCCACCATCTGCACATTCTCTGGCATCTCCTTCGCCCATTCGCCAAGCTCTGGCATCTCTTCCACGCAAGGATTACAGAAAGTGCCCCAGATATTTACAACCGTCAGATCCTTCTCACCAAAAATACTGTCTGTAACAGTATTACCTTCCAGATCCTTTGCCGAAAAAGCAGGCATCTTATCAGGAATCTTTTTGGTATTTGTTTTTTTCATAAAAGAGAGATTCTCTTTTACCGACTGTATATGAGCAGAACACTCCTCATATAGTGCTTTCTCTTCCTTCTCCATACCAGCAGTATCATTTTCCTGAATCGAAAGAAGATATACATACCCTTCATTCGTTCCAAGCACCTCAAGGTTATCTCCATAGGCCAGATCCTTAAGCTCCATCCCTCCATCGACAGCATCCTTATATTTTTGCTCCTCAATAAGAGTAATGCTCATAAGATATTTGCTGTGAGTCATCATCTGCTCATATAACTTCTCCATCTTTTCAACTGTGAGATCTTCGGAGGACAAAGCCTTGGCTTCCTCAAAAAGCTTATCTGTTATTGGCGTATAATACCAGACCACCTGAATTGTATCATTTTCATTATAATCCTTATAAGGACCTTCTATCATTATAGTACCTTGATCTAAATACTCCTTGGAAATCTGAAATACCAGTCCTGTCTCCGGGCTTTCCACTCTCCGCACAGCATTATCAGCCGATTTCTGGCAGCCTGCAAGAACCACAATAACCATAAAAAGGATACAAAGCCCTTTTAATACTTTTCCACGCATTTTCATCTTCTTCTCTCCTATTCTCCTCCAATCACCATTACTCACCAAACGAAACAGATGATTTATATTCATCACCTTTTATAAGCTACAATTAGAGATAAATTATGGTTCTTTATTATACCATATAGTCTTACATTTTTCCACAGTCTTACGCCATTTACTATTTTTTATAAAATATTTGACCTAAGCAAGTATATCAAGCCTTTTCTAACCATATAACTATCTCCCGATATACTCAGCCTGTAAGACAGATGACTCTTGAATCAGCTCCTTACGTCTCAATTAGAGATCTCACAATAGGTTCTATATACTTTTTATCCGATATATCATAGGACGTAGAGATCATTTTTATCATTTCTCTCTCTGTGTCTGTCTTATTCTTTTTTGCCTCTAACATTTTTATAAACATTTTCATCAACAGTCTTGATGAAATAGACATTTTATCATAACGAAATCCTCCGGGACAATAAAACACTTTTATTTTCTCCCATTCTAGCTCACTAAAATTTTTCTTTAGAGCAGGTCCAACATCTGGACTTTCCATCGGACTAGCTCCAACACAAAAGGCGATCAGCTTTTTCCCGCTCCATCTCTCTATATTGCTCTTAAACCAACTCAGCTTACTAATACTGCCTGCACATGCCCAGCCTCCATAAATAATTGCCTCATATTCATCCATATTTTTCTTCTTTGCTTCTGACAATTCATAACAATCCGCCCCTGTTTCCTCCGCAATCCATTGCGCATAACGCTTTGTAAACCCTGTCTGTGAATTATATATCACTATTGTCTTCATATGGCATAACCCTCTTTTCTAAATTTTCTATTCCTGCATATAGTTTTGTTATTAAAAAATACAATGTTTTTATTTCTTCCTCAGAATAAACTTCAAAGAGATACTTTAATTCCTTTTGATATTGTGAAAATTCATTTTGAAAATATTCATCTACTTTATTGGTAGGGATAATGCACATCGCTCTTGTGTCATAAAGACTCTGCTCTATATGAATAAACCCTTTTTTCTTTAATACTTCAGCTAATTTTTTAATATTTTGACGGGAGCAGCCAAGAATCTCTCCTAATTGAGTTAATGTCATCTGTTCATTCGATTGCCGAACTATAGATAATAACATAAATTGTTTCAGTGAAATCTCTGGTATACGTTTATCAAAAAGCGTCTGTAACTTATTTCCCGCAATAAACAATGTACTAAAAATTGCTTTTTCTTGATTTTCTGTGGTATTTGAAAATCTTTTAATTAAATCATCTATCATAATACTCACCTCTATAATAGTAACTAATCTGCATATCTTATTATAGCAACTTGTTACTATTATAGCAAGCGACAAAATAAAAAAGCTGGAATTTCCCATGAAAATTCTGATAAGAATATTTGATAACATTATTTCTAATGTCTCATCTATCTGATACCTTTCACATTGACACTATAATAAGAACACGGTAAAATAGAATAGAAAGGTGGTAGATAATTATGCAGATCTCAAGTCGATTTACATTGGCCATTCACATTTTCGCCTGTATTGACACTTTTGGAAATAAGTATAAAGTAACCAGTGATTTTCTTGCAGGAAGTACTAATGTAAACCCTGTTATAATACGAAAGCTTTTGGGCCAACTAAAGGGGGCTGGCTTAATTCAGGTGGCGCGAGGAACCGGAGGCACTACTGTCACAAAGCCATTGGAGGAGATAACTTTCTTAGACATATACCATGCTGTAGAATGTGTAGAAAATGGGGAATTATTTCATTTCCATGAAAATCCTAACCCAAACTGTCCTGTAGGAAAAAACATCCATCATATTTTAGATAACAAGCTTCTTCAAATACAGAATTCTCTGGAAAAAGAACTGGCATCCATTACCCTTGCAGATGTCAAAAAAGATACAAAGAAATACTTAGAAGGAACCGATAACTAAATAGGCAATTTAAACAACTATCCACATAAATAGAGAAGGCAGGGAGCATACTGATTGACGCAGGCTATGTTGGATAGATGCCAAATTCTACTTGTGTCATTTTGGCTCTCAATCATTTCTGACACCTCATTCTTTCTCTGCAGTTGTGCTGATAGTTTCTGAAAATTAAAAAGGTAGCTGATTTTCTGTTAAGATAATCGCTACCTAAAGGTAGACAATATTCGAAATGCACAATCCTTATCCAAACAAATATTCGCCCAATTTTTCCCTATCTGTCTCACAAAATAATTTTCGTCCTCTGGAAATATCTGTTTTTTGATAAATTAGATATACAAATCTTTCTTATCAAATATTGCAATTCCTAATATATACAATACAATGGCACCTACTAAAAGCATCATCATTCCCACTATTGCAGAACCATCACCTTCGATAATATTATCAGGAGTAAAAAGTGTAAAGAATGTAAAATATTTTAATTTTTCCGCTTTCCCTCCTACATTTGCTAACATCTGTACGATATACATAAATGTCGGAATCCCCGCCCCAAATGCAATACTATATTTTACATCTGAGCATATACATGAAAATAAAAAACAAATACCTCCTATAAATAAATGTAAGCACAATAATCCTATATTTAACATAATTAGCTCAACTACTTTTAATTCCGAATTACCTGCAATACTAAGCAGTTCCACTATTGTAGTATAAAATATAAGAAAGAAAATATCACTCACAAGCACTGCCATCTGTGTAAATGCAACGGTACGCCGCTTTATTGGCGCAGCTAACAGGGAAACCATAGAGCCTTTCTCTACATATTTTGCAATCAGAGAATTTCCGCGAAGTATACAAAAGACCATGGGAAATACCAACAGTATAAATCCATAGAGATAAGACACCATAAAACCTAATAAACTTGAAGCATTTGGTTTCATACCAACAGAAGCCATCAGTTCTGGCATAACCTCTATAAAGCTGACCAATGTTTTTGTCATTTCAGGATCATACATGCTGATAATAATAGAAACATACATGGCAATTACTGCGCAGAAAATAATCATTAGTTTTATACTGCCTTTTATCTCCCGCCTATATAATGTCATATTAATCATATTTTTTACCCCCATAATAATCCATAAAGATTTCTTCCAGACTTTGTTTCGTTTTAACAGTAACCTCTAATCCATTGCATATACCATCAAAATCTCTCGCAAATGATTCAGCAGAGGCTTTATTATCGAGTGTCACTGTATATCGGCGGATATGTCGTTCACGCAATGCCGCAGTTGAATCAACAACTACCATTTTCCCTTTCTGTATAATGCCAATCTGATCACAAGTCCTCTCAACCTCTTCAAATATATGGCTTGACATTAAAATAGTTTTACCACGCTTCTTCTCCTCTGCCACTAAATCGACAAATCTGCTTTGCATCAATGGATCAAGCCCGCTGGTAGGCTCATCCAAAATAAGTATATCTGGATTATGCATAAATGCCGCGACAATGCTAAGTTTCTGTTTCATCCCTTTACTCATCTTTTTAATCTTTCCACTTGGATTAAAGTCAAAGCGCTCCAACAGATCCCTTTGATAATTATCTGCTCCAAGCTTGCGATATTTAGTAATAAATTTTAGAAATTCTGTGCCAGACATATCATCAAAAAAACTAATTTCACCCGGAATATAACCCAGCTTAGCCTGAATCTTATCACTTTCCTTCCAACAATCAAAACCATCAATGCTACATTTTCCAGATTTTGCTTTCAAAAATCCCATCAAATGACGTATGGTTGTCGTCTTACCGGCCCCATTCGGACCTAAAAATCCAAATGCTTCTCCGCGCTTCACTTGAAAGGATACATCAAACACACCTTTTCCCCCACCATAATCGCGGACAAGGTTTTCAATTAAAATTACACCCATAGGAATCCTCCTTATATCATTTGATTCAGCATTAAATATCCCTCAATACAGTCTTTATCAACATTTGCATAGAAGTATCAAAGCTATCTACAGCTTCCACATTTTTTTAAAGATCCAAAACAGTTTACGGCTCTACCCGGCAATACCTGACATTACCGATTCCTTCTGTCCATATCGCATAACATCCTGCCTCAAGCTCCATTTCAAAAATTTCCTCCATCTCTAATTCTGGATAGAAAAGACATTGAATCAACTCACTTGCTGTAACTGCCAATAACGTACCACTGGGAAGATACAAAATCTCTGATAACTCTGGAATTTCACGTCTCTTTTCAATATTCCCTTCACATGTAACACCACTATAAAGCCATACAATCATATTGCCCTTTTCACAAAATTCTTTGATCAACTTTGTTTCTCTCGCTCTCACAGTTTCCCATTCTTCACCCGGAAAATCATAAATAAGCTCAGATTTTCCAAATTCATCCAGTAATATTTCAAACGAACAAAGCAAGTCGAAATCCAACTCTTTCAAGCGGCTCTTATCTATCAGAACCAATCCATCCATAATATCACAATCTAATATAAAATTCATTTTATGTTCCTCCTTCTTCGTTCTAGCTGTCATAGAACCAGCTTCTTTTCCCCACACTTCATCCTATTATCAGAAATACTGTCAAATTTACCACCATATATTATACTCCCGCCCATTTGCTATATCGCTAGAGCAATCTGCAAAGACCTGCGAACACTTCTGATCATGTTTGGCTTGTATATGCAGGATTTACATACTCAACTAAAATGCCTGCTAATCTTGCTTTGTATTCTATAAATTGTGCAAGTCTATAGAATGACCAGTTATGCAGGCTATGATTGTTTTTACGACTTGTTCTTGTCGTAGAGCGAATGTTTTGTAGCTGCTCTAATTTTATGACTTTAACATCATGTGCTTCTGCTGTTTCTACAATATCGTGACTTATCTTATGGTCAATGTCACGCATGATGCGTTGTTCTTTGTCGTTAATACGTTTCACTGCTTTTATCTTTTTGGATGTTTGCAACCTCTTACGAAGATAAGCATAATGCCTACGTATATATTTGTTCCTACGACCATTGCCATAGAACTTCACACTACCATCCGAACAGTAACTAACAGCAGGACATTTGATACCTAAATCAATCCCCATGATATTACCATCCGTTTTAAGTTCGGGTTCCACTATTTCGTATACGATTTGAGCCACTAATCTATGATTTTTGATGACGATACGCATCGTCCCAAACTTTGCATCAGAAAAGAAGGATTTCTGACGTTCTGTTAATTTAACAGAACGGAAATCCGCTTTGATTTGCCATTTATCATTACTGGAAATTCCATACAGTTCTCTTTCATCTTATAATTCTGATTGTTGATATAACAACAAGGCTTCCTTAATATTGGCAGATTTGAATCTTTTATTCTAACAGCAGAGCCACGCTTTGCAAGGCTTCTATTTTTAAGAACAGCCTTATGACAAGATTTGTAGTGCTTCCTCACAATGGATTTAGCATCACGGATACACTGATTCTTCAATGCACTTGGTAGATTCGCATTTATATCAGCAGTAGTAGTCTTTGCAATCGAATGACCGCTTACAGCGTCAGAAACAAGACGATTAACAATATCAATATACTCTGTCATGGTTTCTAGGATTAAAGTTTTCTGGTATTTCGTTGGATAAACTTTCACTGTTTCAGAAAGCTGCATCGTATCACCGCCTAAACATTTTTTTGGTTCTCGATATACTGTTTAATTACAGCAAGCGGGGCACCTCCAACAGTTGAAACAAAATAGCGGTTAGTCCATAGACTGGGAAGTCTTGACTTTAACCACGGAAATTCTTCTCTTAATATACGAGATGAATAACCCTTGATTTGTTTCACTGTTTTGTGAACTCCGAATTGAGGGTCTACTTCCATAAGCAGATGTACATGGTCTGGCATAATTTCCATTTCTATGATTTCGATATTTCGTTGTTTGCATGTTTCCTGAATCAACTCCTTTAAGCGAACATCAACGCCATTTACAAAGACTGAGCGTCGATACTTTGGGCAAAAAACCACATGATACTTATAGGAATACACCACATTGTTGTTTGATTTGTATTTCATATAAATATGATATAACTTAATGTTATCTAATGCAAGTATAAATTTGATAACGTTGAGGAAACGAATTATCGCCGTAAAGCCCCATAGCTAAAGCCAGGGGCTTTACGGCGAATATTGGTAAAAACCAAGCGAATAATAAAAGAATTGTAAATTTACATAAAAGAATAGCAAATATACACAAACATTCAAAAATAAAACATATTATTTTGTTATTTTATTGACTTAATTTTTTTTATTTGATACCATCTTATATAGATTAAGCATTTATTCATAAAATATAGTTGGAGGTTATAAAAAACATATGCATAAGAAAATATATGAACGCTGTTTAGAAACCAGCATTTACACATATCTAGGAAAGTATAAAGAATTAATCGAATCCTTGCCGAATGATATACCCTCCATAGGAATGTTAGTCTGTGATCAAATTACTCACCCGACTATGTATTTTACAGAGCCTTCTCTCTATTTAGAAAACACTTATTTCGGAAAATTTTCATCCTATCCAAAACATCGTTTTAAAAATGAAGACGAATTATTTATAACTGCTGTCTCAATGATTGCTGGCATTTTATATTTAGATGAATCAGGTTTTACAAAAAATAAAGATGTGACAAAAAGAATTACTGTATCCTGCCGACAGGCTTCTGTATTATTTAGCGCCATTTTAAAAGCAAAAGGGATTCCATGTCGATCTAGAGCTGGATATATGGACTTTGGCAATGCAGGTGATAGCTATACGGAACATTGGGTTAATGAATATTGGGATTTTAATGAAAATAAATGGATCTTAGCAGATGTTGATGGCTATTATGAATATGAAAAGCGTTTCGGTTACAGCCAATTTGATTTGCCACGCCAAAAATTTGTCACCGCTTCTGAAGCATGGCTTGGTTTAAGAAGAAATACCTTAAATAAAAAATTAGATTTTTTTGTACCAAATCTCTTGCAAGGTGCATGTGAGTACTTGCTCATGGATTTCCACGCATTGATGAATAACGAAATCTTTTACTCTTATCAACCTTTGTATCTCCGTGATGGAGTACAGACACTGAATGAAAATGAATTGTGTGAACTTGATGATTTGGCGGAACTGCTGGCAGATCCTGATAAAAATATAGATCAAATAGAACACTTGTGGAATACAAATGAAAAATTATATAATTTAACAAACAATACACAAAATATCTACTATGATACTTTTAGATAATCCATAAATATTGAATTCATACTAAATTATGTTAAAAGTATCCTGCAACTTATATTATGTAATAATATACATATGGTATTGTTTACACTGAGTTTCTTCAATCTTACTTTGAGCTGGCTATAAACAAAAAGGATGATTTCTTGGCACCGTTTTAGCACCAAGAACATCCTTTTCCTTAATAACATTATTTACATCGATGCAAGCACAACGTATAAAGAACATAAACAAAAAAATATCAATTCGTTGTTCTCCACCACTCTAATTAACAAACAAGAATTTATTTGGATTAAAAATATGATTGTATTGGATGTTACTCATTTTTTGGTCTGAGACCATTTGGCAGAGGTCTTCCATTTTTATCTTGGTTAATACATGTTGTTTTAAGATAAAATTGTATGCAATGTGGCGTATTTTTATTTGCTTAATTTCTTGGCACCAGTAACAAATCAATGCCTAAGAATTATTTTGATTATTCAATTCTTTGGCTTCTTTTAAATCAATTTTAGCCTTATGTCCGTGTTTTTCAAGCAAAAATAACAGATTTGCCCCATTCATTAACGTTAAAGGTTTCCCCTTTGCAAATTCATATGCATCATTTCCATAATTTGATGTTGTAACAAGAATTCCTTTTGTTGCACCCTCATTCATTACAGTTCCATATAAATCCCTAACTGCCGATACACCTACAACATTTGTATAACGTTTTGCTTGAATAATAATTTTACCACCCCTAATTGGATCTGGATCAAATGCAATCGCATCTACACCACCATCTCTACTTGCTTGAGTAATTTTTACCTCTCCACCATTTGAATTAAATTCTTCAGCAAATACTTCACGAATTAAATTTTCAAAATCTTGCCAATCAATAGCAGCTAAGTTTACAGACTCATCTAATTTATCAGCCACTTCATACCCATCAATAAATCTCGAATCTTCTCTGCTTATCTCTACCACAGGAGCAACTGGTGTAATTTTTGTAAATGTTGCAGCCGATATTCCTTTTGAACTCTTAAACCATTCCTTTGAATCAATATATTCTAAATTAAGATCATTGAAACTTTCTCTTGAAACATTTACAGATAATATATATGGTGAAATTGCCTTACCTGTTGATTTATCTATTGCATTTACTTTTCCATTAAGTACAATCGCTTCTACATTTGGATCATTTGCATCAAATATTGCTTTTAATGTTAATAAAACAATATCATAAATTGCTTTATCATACAATTTTTTCATAAAAGCCTCTGACTGATATGATTCCTTATATTCTCCAGAAGAATTAACATATGTTACCTTCTTTAAATTAGGCAAATTATCAACTATTGGTAACGTAATATCAACAATTAACATTTTACTATCAGGATTATATTCACACTTTATTTCATTTTCAAATTCAAGTGGAAGATTTATTCTTTCTAACAATTCTGCATAATA
>CAJUOO010000060.1 GCA_910588535.1 uncultured Lachnospiraceae bacterium
TTCACTAAGCGGGAGCGGGGTGACGGAGGAAAACAGCGGACTGGCTATACGGACCTTTCCCGAAAATGATGAAAAAACTTATCTTCGCATCCATCTGATACCAGAGATTTGGATTGTCATCCTTTCCCGAAAATGATGAAAAAATTTATCCCACAAGAAGTGATATATTGTCGAAAGGTTTGATAAAAGATTCGTAAATAGAAGGGATCATTGAGCTGATCTGGGAACATATTCTGTAAAAATATAAAGGATACTCTTTCTTTTTATCATAAAAGATGTTATACTGACTTTATATGCGATGGATTTGTTCCAGATAGCAGGAGGAGGCGCGTATGAGCAGAAAAAGTAGGCTACATACAGGAAAGATACAAAATCAACTGCTTCTGACAGCCGGACTGCTGGCGGGGATAGCGATGTTTATAATATCAGGACTTAGCCTATTTATGGCATATCGCTCTCTCTATGAGGCAGCAGCCAGATGGATGAATAGTATGGCGTCAGAGGGAAGATCAAGCTTGGAAAGCTGGATGAAGCTGAATGAATATAGCGTGAAAGTATGTGTCAGCTATGCGAATGAACGTCCCTCCAGAGCAGCGAGGAGCACTTATTTGGAAAGTGTTATGGGAGATTTTGACAGTATTCCCCATGGAATATATATAGGATATGAGGATGATTATCTGATATATCCCGGTATCTCAAGGGAGGACAGGGCAGGGATAACGGAACTTTCTTCCAGAGAATGGTATCAAGTAGCAACTCAGTCACCCGGAATCCAATATACGAATACTTATATGGACAGTGTGACTGGAAAAGTGTGTGTCACATTATCCTGCATGTTAGATGATGGCTTTAGTGTGCTGGGCGCAGATGTATTTCTCTTAGATATAGATCAGGTGCTTTCTGATATGGAGCTTCAGAATGGACAGGCGATTCTTGTAAACGCCAAGGGAGAGGTGATAGGCACAACAGATAAAGAGAAGCAAGGGAAACCCTTGGCTGATTTTTATCCTCAACTTGCACAGGATCTGTCTGCGGACAGCTTATCGGAAAAGTATATGTTAGATGGCGTGGCAAGCTTTGTGACAGCACAGCAGGTAGAGAAGCTTGGCTGGCAGCTTCTGGTGATGATACCAGAGAGTACGATATTGCAGGATTGCTATGAGCTTGCACAGGCATCTGCTCTGTGCTTTGTGGTAGCGATAGTGATGCTTCTTGTTGTTCTGTCCATTGTGATAGGCAGGATAACAAAGCCGATTGTGCGTGTGGACGACTATATGAAGGGGGTTGCACGAGGAGATTTAACCGGCAGTCTTTCCATTAGGAGCAGAACTGAGATAGGTAGTATGGTCAAGGCGGTGAATGAAAGTGTTTCCAGCATAAAGGGTGTGGTGACAGACATTAAGAAGGCTGTGAATTATCTAGAGGATGAGACGGGAGAATGTCAGAAGGCTGTTGGTGTGCTGGAAGGACAGTCAAATTCTATTAATTATTCCTCTGAGCTGATAGCGGAGAATATGGATCAGCTCTCTGAATCGGCTACAACTGTTGCACAGATGGCAGAGAAGGTAAGCGAGGCGGTTGGTGCTATTCTTGACAAAGGAGAGGATTCAAGAATAGCGCTCAATTCTACTATGGATGCCACATTGAAGGGGCAGGAGAATATCATGGCAGCCTCACAGGAGATCACAGGTGTGAAGGATGCTGTGACAGAACTTGCTATCACTGTTGGCAAAGTAGAGGCTCTGGCGGCGCGGATCAGCAGTATAATAACCGTGATACAGGAGATTGCATCTGAGACGGATTTGTTGGCGCTTAATGCCTCCATTGAAGCGGCGCGGGCAGGAGATGCGGGTAGAGGCTTTGCTGTGGTGGCAGGGGAAATTAAGAATCTCGCCGATCATTCTGCACAGTCTGCAGAGGATATCGCCAGACTGATCAAGGAGGTAGAGCAGATTGTCAGCATAACTGTTTCTCAGACAAAAAAGAATGTCGACAGGATCGAGGCAAGTGTGGCGGTTGTTGATAATACCAAAGAAAGCTTTGCAGTTATTGCTGGGGCAGTGGATAATATTCATAACAGAATGGATGGCATATTCACAGATATTCGTCAGGTGGAGGAAAGTGCCCATACCTTTGCCACTATCTCACAGGAGCAGATGGCGGGTGTGGAGCAGGTGACATCGACAGTTATGGTGGTGAGAGAATCGACAGGTGCGAATTTGGATTCTGTCAATAGGATGAAGGAGAGTGTAGAACAGTTAAATCAGGTAGTGGAACATCTAAAGAAAACATCAAATCAGTTTCATGTAGAAGAATAGGGGAGCGTACAGAGAAGAGAGGTGTGGGAGTATGGAACATATGCCAAAGGGATTGCTTATGTGGAACGATATGTTAGGTAGACATGATTTGGTTGTATTTTTGTGGAATATGAAGGGGGAAGATGGTTATCCATATCTGGAATATGTTTCAGAAAATGTCTGCAAGTACGGGTATACGGCAGAGGAATTTTTGGATAATGAGATCGATTGGATGGCTCTGGTGAGTGAGGTGGATCGAAACCGTGTAGATCAGCAGGCTTGTAATTTTCTTCTTCGTGCTTCCGAGAATCTTTGTCAGCAATATAGAGTGGTGACGAAGATGGGAGAGACACTTTGGGTGGAGGCGGATTCTTGTTATATTAGGGGAGAATCCGGTGAGAATACATATGTGGAGACCGTTATTCGGGATATTACAGAGAGCAAGAATAGAGAATGGGCGTTGCTGAAAAATCAGGAAATGCTACAGAACGAGATTTTTAGCTATATGGAGTCTAGGGTGGAGAAGGACTTTAAGGAGGCTCTCATTGATCTGTTGAAGGAACAAAAGATCGAGGTCCTTCAGGCCGCTTTTTGTGACATATATGGGATTCATGCTGCTATAATTGGCAGAGATTATTATTTTTATACCCATATGACAGGACCGAAGGAGGAAGAAGGGATTTTCTATGACGTGGCGGAGCTTGGCAGCTTTCGCAAGAAAATCAGCAGATTAGAGGAGATCTTGGATTCCGGCCAGCGCAATGTTATCTTGTCTATGAATAGTCCGGGCATTAAGATATCAGGTGTGCCCATCTTCTACAAGGAGGAATATGCGGCGACATGGGTGGTGAGTTGTCTGGAAGGGAAGCGGGTAGAGGATATTCTTAAGATATTGGAATTTATGCGCATTATGTCCGAGGTGATCACGGAGCATTATAATCAGTTTGAGGGAGAAGCCTCCGTGAAGGGAAGTGCTTTTGAGCGCTACCGCCTGCAAAGAAGAATTAAGATGCAGGAAAAGCTTCTGGAGCTTTATGATGAGATAGAGGAGAAAACACCCGCGGAAAAGCTGGTTTTGTGCTTGAAGAAGGCAGGAGAGACCAGCAACAGTGGCAGATGTGCTTTGTATGAGACGGTGTCTGGAAGTGTGTATGTTCGCTGCGTGTCTTCTTGGATGACACAGGAAGCACCGTGGAATGAAACAGAGAGAGAGATGTATTCTGTTCAGGCACTTCCTGATCCTTATAGTTTGATGAAAGATAAGGATATGGTGGTGTTAAACAGTACACGGGTTCCCAAGGAATGGTTGGATACCATGAATGATCTGTATGCCAGTGCAGCGGTGTTGATGCCAATAGAATGGAGTGGAAAAAAAGGCTTTTTGTGTTTTCAGGAGATCGGAGAGGCACGTGTCTGGGAGGAAGAATACCTCTGGCTTTTTACCGTCATTGAAAAAATAATTGAGAAAGTTCTTTTAAAATCGGAATAAATTGTATATAATGAAAGATGATGGAAATTTAGAAAGGGGATTCGCATGTTATCAACAGACATCGGAATTGATTTGGGCACTGCCAGTATTCTGGTTTATGTAAGAGGTAAAGGTGTAGTATTAAAGGAGCCATCTGTGGTGGCATTTGATAGAGATACAAATAAGATCAAGGCGATCGGAGAGGAAGCAAGGCTGATGATAGGACGTACACCGGGAAATATTGTGGCAGTTCGTCCTTTAAGACAGGGAGTTATCTCTGACTATACAGTGACGGAGAAGATGTTGAAGCATTTTATCCGCAAAGCGCTTGGAAAGAGAACGTTTAAGAAGCCACGCATCAGTGTGTGTGTGCCGAGTGGCGTCACGGAGGTCGAAAAGAAAGCGGTGGAGGATGCGACTTATCAGGTGGGCGCAAGGGAGGTTGCCATTATTGAAGAACCGATCGCGGCAGCTATCGGGGCAGGCATTGATATCTCGAAGCCTTGTGGCAATATGATTGTGGATATTGGAGGAGGAACAACTGATATAGCAGTAATTTCTCTTGGAGGTACTGTGGTTAGCACTTCCATTAAGATTGCTGGGGATGATTTTGACGAGGCAATTGTCCGATATATGAGAAAGAAGCACAATCTCTTGATTGGAGAGCGGACCGCGGAGGAGATTAAGATTAAGATAGGTTCTGCCTACAGGCGCCCGGAGGTGGCGACGCTGGATGTTCGTGGAAGAAATCTGGTGACAGGACTTCCTAAGACAATCACGGTGACTTCTGAGGAGACGGAGGAGGCACTTAAGGAGACAACCTCCCAGATTGTGGAGGCGGTTCACAGCGTGTTGGAGAAGACTCCACCGGAGCTTGCGGCGGATATTGCAGATCGTGGTATCGTGCTGACCGGAGGGGGATGTCTTCTTCAGGGACTGGAGGAATTAATTGAGGAGAAGACTGGCATCAACACAATGACCGCGGAAGATCCTATGACTGCGGTTGCGATTGGGACAGGCAAGTTTATAGAGTTTTTAAGCGGAAAAAGGGACTAGCAGTTTTTGGGTAAGAAATATAGAGGAGTATTGATATGGTAAAAGGATTATACACAGCGTATACAGGAATGTTGAACCAGCAGCATATGCTGGATACAATCACAAACAATCTCGCGAACTCAGCGACGACAGGGTATAAGAAGGAAGGCGCTACTGCGAGAGCTTTCGATGATATGTTTATCATTAAGGTTAAGGATGGCTCAGAGGATTATATTGATAAGCGCATAGGAAAAGCAAGTCTTGGTGTGAAGATTGGAGAGAATTACACAGATTATACACAGGGAAATCTGAAGATAACAGATAATCCTTATGATCTGGCAATTACAGGGGATGGATTCTTTGAGATTTCTTACGTGAATAAGGCAGATGAGCAATCATTTAAGTATACGAGAGATGGTTCTTTTACTGTCACAAACGAAGGGTATCTGGTTACAAAGGATGGAGACTTTGTGCAGGGACGCGATGGAAACATACAGATTTCCACCAAAGTAGATACCATTGTTGATGAGCTGGGAAATATTTATCAGGATAATAAGCTGGTAGATACCATTAAGATAGTGGATTTTGAGGATTACAATTATCTGAAAAAATTCGGTGAGAACCTGTACGATAAGGTGGATGGTTATACAGAGAAAAAGGGACAATTCTTGATTCAGCAGGGCTATCTGGAGGCGTCCAACGCGAATGTGATCAGCGAGATGGTTGAGATGATCACCATCACCCGCGCATTTGAGACAAATCAGAAATTTGTTCAGTCAATTGATGAGACTTTACAAAAGGATGTTAATTTGGCAAGTTCGTAAGCCGATATAGTATATTGTAGGTAAAAATAAGTAAAAGTGGGATTAGAAAGGTGGAATTACCATGATGCGTTCCTTGTGGACTGCTGCTTCTGGAATGAAGACACAGCAGATAACCGTGGATGTAATCGCCAACAATCTGGCGAATGTCAATACGACAGCTTTTAAGACGGAAGATGCGGAATTTAAAAATCTTCTTTATCAGACAATTCAGGCAAAGACGACAACAAAAAATGGAGAGCGCAAGCCGGTAGGTGCGCAGGTTGGTCTTGGTGTTAGAAACTCTGCTATCACCAGCATTTTCCGTCAGGGAAATTTTACTTCAACGGAGAATACCTTTGATTTTGCAATTAATGGCAAGGGCTTCTTTCAGATTCAGGGAGCGGATGGAGGGACTTATTATACAAGAAATGGCGCTTTTCGCATCTCCATGGCGACCAATGGCACGATGTTGACCGATCAGGACGGGCGTCCGGTTTTGGATACCAATGGACGGACGATCGTGTTTGATTCTAGTCTGGACACGGCAAAGATCACAGTGTCAAGCACAGGTGAGCTATGCTATCCCGATGAGTCAAAGAATCCAGTTCCTATGGGGATCACTCTGGGGTTGGTGCAGTTCCCGAATCCGGCAGGACTGGAGAAGGAGGGTTCTGGCTTATATAAGGTGACAGATGCGTCGGGAGATCCGAGACCAGAGCACACAGATACAGAGATTACTAAGAGTGAGCTGCGTCAAGGCTATATCGAATCTTCGAATGTTCAGGTAGCAGACGAGATGGTGGATCTGATTATCGCACAGCGCGCATATGAGATGAATTCTAAGGCTATTCAGGCATCAGATGAGATGTTGAGCCAAGCAAATTCGCTGCGCAGGTAATGGATAGATGGGAGTGAGTGATATGACAGGACTTGATGCATTGACTGGATATGCCAGTACATATGTGGATAACATGAAGAGTCAGGCGAACGCGAACACGGCCTCTGATATAGCAAACAGGGACTATGCCAACGCCACCGATGAGGAACTTTATGAAGCGTGTAAAGAATTTGAGGCATATTTTGTGGAGCAGGTGTTTAAGGCAATGAGGGCGACTGTGCCGAAGGATGAGAACAGTTCTGCGTCCGCGTTTGACATGTTTGAGGACAATTTGTATCAGGAGTATGCAAAGCAGGCGGCGGACAGCGGACAGCTTGGGCTAGCACAGCAGCTCTTTGAGCAGATGAAGAGAAATTACGATGTATAAACTCTGATATTCAATAATACAGTTCTTCCAGCCGGGATCAACAGGATGTCGGCTGGGGGAGCGTATAATATTCTTTTTTTCGTCTTATCTTATATGCACATTCGTGCAGCAATACATGCAGAAAGGAAATCCCTATGGCAGTAGTAGAAGGTTGTGTGGAGAAAATTGTATTTCGAAATGAAGATAATGGCTACACGGTGCTGACGCTTGTAGAGGATGGAGAGGAAATTACCTGTGTGGGAACTTTCCAATATATCGGTGAGGGAGAGAGTGTTGAGGCGGAGGGGGATTACATAGCACATCCAACCTACGGAGAACAGTTTAGGGTAAGCCGTTATGAGATCAAGGCCCCGGAGGATACAATGGCGATTGAGCGCTATCTGGCTTCTGGCGCTGTCAAGGGAATTGGCGCAGTTATGGCAGCACGAATTGTAAAGCGGTTTAAGAAAGATACTTTTCGCATTATTGAGGAGGAGCCAGAGCGACTGACCGAGGTAAAAGGGATTAGTCAAAAAAAGGCGATGGAGATCGCGGATCAGCTTCAGGAGAAAAAAGATATGCGTGCTGCTATGATATTTTTGCAGCAATATGGAATCACGTCAAGCCTTGCCGTCAAGATTTACAATCAATATGGACCAGAGCTTTATACTGTTTTAAAAAATAATCCATATCGACTTGCAGATGATATCTCAGGGGTGGGGTTTCGCATCGCAGACGAGATAGCGATGCGCGCAGGAATCCGCGCGGATTCGGATTTTCGTATTAGAAGTGGCATTCTCTACAGCTTAATGCGGGCGTCCTCAGCAGGACATGTCTATCTGCCCATGGATGAGCTGACAGCATACACAGGCAGATTACTTCAGGTGGAGCTGGACTCTATTGAGAAGCATGTGATGGATCTGGCGATGGACAAGAAGGTTGTGATCAAGGCGGAGGAAAGCAAGGCGCAGGAAAGTCGCACGCTTATCTATACAGCAGCGTATTATTATATGGAGCTTAATTCTGCGAGGCTGTTACATGATCTGAATATAGAAGCTGATATACCAGAACAGGAGATAGAGAAAAAGCTTTCTGTGATAGAAAAGGATGCGGAGATTGAGCTTGATGAACTTCAGAGACGTGCCGTGATAGAGGCGGTAAAGCATGGTCTGACGGTTATCACTGGTGGGCCGGGAACTGGAAAGACAACAACGATTAACGCCATTATAAAATATTTTGAGGAGGAGTATCTGGAAGTACTTTTGGCAGCTCCCACCGGCAGAGCGGCAAAACGAATGACAGAGGCGACAGGATGTGAGGCAAAGACCATACATCGGCTTTTGGAGCTTAACGGAGGAAGCAGCGAGGCGACAGGAAATGCAGTATTTGAGAGAAACGAGCAAAATCCTCTGGAGGCAGATGTCATCATTATCGACGAGATGTCCATGGTTGACATCAGCCTGATGCATGCCTTATTAAAAGCGATTAATATCGGGACAAGATTGATATTGGTGGGGGATGTCAATCAACTTCCCTCTGTAGGACCGGGCAATGTTTTAAAGGATATTATTCGTTCAGAAGAATTTCCGGTGGTCTGTCTTACTAAAATATTTCGTCAGGCAACACAGAGTGATATTGTGGTGAATGCGCATAAAATTAATAGGGGAGAATCGGTCACGCTCGACAATCACAGTAAGGATTTTCTGTTTTTGAAGCGTGATGATGTCAATGTAATTATCAGTGTTATTATTACCCTGATTCAGAAAAAGCTGCCTAATTATGTTAATGCCAGAACTCTGGATATACAAGTGTTGACACCGATGCGAAAGGGGCAGCTTGGAGTGGAGAGACTTAATGTCATATTACAGCAGTATCTGAATCCCCCTGCTAGGGATAAGAGGGAGAAGGAGTTGGCTGGTGGGTTGTTCCGCGAGGGCGATAAGGTTATGCAGATAAAAAATAATTATCAGCTTGAATGGGAACTTCGGTCCGGTCAAGGAATCACTGTGGAGCGCGGATCGGGGATATTTAACGGTGATATGGGAGTAATACGGACGATTAATGAGTTCTCAGAGCTGATCACGGTAGAATTTGATGAGGGAAGATTTGTCGAATATTCCTATAAGCAGCTTGAGGAACTTGAGCTTGCCTATGCCATCACCATTCATAAATCACAGGGAAGTGAATATCCCGCTGTGATTCTTCCTTTGCTTACGGGACCACAACTTTTAATGAACCGCAATCTGCTCTACACAGCGGTGACAAGGGCAAAGAAATGTGTCTGTCTGGTGGGGAGCACAGATACGTTTTATGAGATGGTAGAAAATCAGAGAGAACAGAAGCGGTATTCTGGGCTGTGTGACAGAATACATGAGATAGATGAGTAATAGGAGGAACGGTCATTCAATTAAAAGTAGTAGAGGAAATACTATCACTTTTATATCCTGCCCGCTGCCCAGTGTGTGATGATATTGTAACGCCGAAGGGAGCTCTGATATGTGAACATTGTAGACAAAAGCTACCCTATATTAGGGAGCCTGTCTGCAAGTGCTGTGGAAAGGAAATTCGGCGAAGAGAGCAGGAGTACTGTTGCGATTGCCAGAGGGTTCTACATATATATACAGAGGGCAGAGCACTCTTTGCCTACAATGAGATAATGCAGCGCTCTGTCAGTGCATTTAAGTACAAAAACAGACAGGAGTACGCAAGGCTGTATGGGAGAGAGATGGCAAAGGCTTTTGGCAGGCAGCTACGGCGGTGGGATGCAGAGGTGCTTATCCCTGTCCCAGTTCATAAAAGCCGCTATCGAAAAAGAGGCTATAATCAGGCAGAACTTCTGGCGGACAACATAGCAGAACACGTCGATCTCCCTGTGGACAGCAGGCTGCTTATAAGGACAAAGAGAACGGCGGCACAAAAGGCGCTTAGTACGAAAGAACGTGTAAAAAATTTACAAGATGCTTTTCAGGTAAGAAAAAGTGTGGTACAATATAAGAGAATTATATTAGTAGATGATATCTATACGACTGGAAGTACAGCGGATGCCTGTGCAGAGGTGTTAAAAGAAGGAGGAGCAGAGCAGGTCTATCTGTTATGTCTGTGTATTGGAAGTGGCTTTTGAGAAGGAGGGTATGAGGGTATTATGGCATTAAATATTATAAATTGTAAAAAGTGCGGTAGAATTTTCCAGCAGATCACATCAAGGAGAATTTGTCCAGATTGTGAGAAGGCTCTCGAAGATAAGTTTTTGGAGGTTAGAGATTATATTAGGCAGAATCCGAATGTGAGTATTATGGAGGTTTCACGTGAGAAGGAAGTATCCGTGGAGCAGATTAAACAGTGGGTGCGTGAGGAGAGACTGCTGTTCACCAATGCTGAGGGTTCTGGAATAGAGTGTGTGATGTGTGGGATTCCGATCACTACTGGCAAGTACTGTGCAAGATGTAAGGGAGAGATGGCACATACTCTTGGAAACGCCTACGAGAAGCCAAAGGTAGTGCTGCAGCCCCAGCAACCGAGCTCTTCGAAGGGCAAGATGAGATTTTTGAACAACGACAAACGTTAAATAGCAGACAGAACAGATAGGATGACAGTATTATAGAATTTATATATTGAGCAGGGAGAAAGATATTCCCCTGCTCGATTTTTTTATGCGCAGGGGCACGTAAGGAAATGAGCAGCGAAAGCAGCAAGTGCCCCGCGCGGCGAGTAGGGAAAGAGAAACCTTCCCTACTCAATTGTGCAGGGGCGAGTAGGGGAATGAATAGCGAAAACTGTACATGCTCCGTGCGAAAAGTTGATTGTGCAAAGAGGTGGAGGAGATATGCAGGGATGGGAATTTGTAGTATATGGATTCTGCCGTGATTGTGAAAAATCAAAATTGCTCTAATGTTCCACGGAAAATTACCGATAAAATAAATAGGTAGATGATATGCTAGAAATGGAGAGGTGAAAATGGCAGGATTGATTGATGAACTGATGAATACACTGGAGAAGGAGAATGAGGAATATCAGGTGCTTTTAAAGCTTTCTCAGGAAAAGACAGGAATCATTATCCGCAATGATGTCAATGCTCTCCAGAAATTGGTTGAACAGGAACAGCTTGTGGTCGACCGCATTACCCCACTGGAGAAGAAGAGGGTGGAGTACACGAAGGACATAGCGACAGTGATAAATCGCCCGGAGGAGTCGCTGACGCTCACCCGTCTGATGGAGTTGATGGACAGTCAGCCGGCGGTGAAAAAAAGATTGGGTGAAATTCATGATAAGCTGCATAATACCATGGCACAGATGGTAAAAATTAATGATATGAATCAGGGGTTGCTGAAGGAGGCGCTGGAGCTGGTAAACTTTGACATTACCTTGATGAACAGTATGAAGCAGGCGCCCATCACAGCAAATTATGATAGTAGAGCTGCCAACACGGAGGAGCATATTATTAGCAGGGCGGCATTTGATACCAGACAGTGAAGGAGGAAGGACATATGCGTGTAGAGGCTTACAATAAGATTGGTCAGGTATATCAGGCAAATCAGAAGATGAGAACGAGAGAGACGGTGAAGGGCAGCGAGCGCGATGCGCTTACCATCTCGGAGACGGCTAGGGATTATCAGACAGCAAGGCAGGCACTTGCGCAGGTCCCTGATATTCGTGAGGACAGAGTAAGTGCTATTAAGCAGAGTATGGAGGCAGGAACCTATCAGGTAAATGCAGAAAGCTTTGCAGCAAAATTAATTGCCCGCTATGAGGAGCTGTCTTTGTAAAAACGATAGAAAGGATTAAAGAGTATGAGTAGTTTTACATCGCTTTCGGTTGGCGTATCGGGATTGAAGGCAAATCAACATGCGATTAACACGACGGCGCATAATTTAGCAAATGTCGATACAGAGGGATTTGTCAGGCAGCAGCCGATCTTTGCAGATACCAGTTATATAGAGCTTGGCAGGAGCTCTTTATATATTTATCAAAAGGGTATAGGAACAGATCTCGCCGCGGTTCGACATATTCGGGATACCTTGCTTGACAAGGCATACCGCGTTGAGAACGGCAGAATGGAATTTTATCAAGCACAGAAGAACGCGATTGATGAGATTGAGGAGGCGTTTGGAGAGCTTGAGGGAGTGGCTTTTCAGAAATATCTGACGAATTTTAATGAGGCGGTTCAGGAGATTGTGAAGGACCCTGCAAGCCAAGTAACTCGTTCGGAGCTAGTACAGAAAGCATTTTCCTTTCTTTCACGCGCAAATGCGATATATAAAAATCTGGAGACTTACCAGAACACCTTAAACACAGAGGTAGAGAACAAGGTAAATCGGATTAATGAATTGGGAGATCTGATTCACGAGCTTAATATGAAGATCAGCAAGGCTGAGGCCGGCGATGTAGAAAATGCGAATGATTTTAGAGACCAGCGCGACAATGCCTTAGATGAGCTGAGCAGCATGGTGTCCATTCGGTATACCGAAGATCCATTAAGCCATATTGTGACAGTGAAGGTGGAGGGCGTAAGTTTTGTCACAGAATCCAACGTGCATCATATGGGAACAAAGATGCTTGACACTGATAAGGATTCTGTTCTCTTGACACCTGTGTGGCCATATCTGAAGGACAATCCAGTATATAATCTCAAAGCACCAGTTTCTACAAAGAATAATAATGACATTGGTTCTCTTCATGCGACTCTTTTGGCGAGAGGCAACTGTACGGCAAATTATACCGATATCCCAGATTCAGATGACTATATGGGTGGGGCAGAGAGTCCCGTATATAAGAGATTATTAAACAATGCCAGACAAGAGGCAGCTTCTGAGCTGGATAGAGCGAATTATCCAACGGATGCAGCGTATGCTGCGGCCGTGGAAGCAGCAGCACAGAATAAATTGACAGTGGCAGGAATTAATGCAGCAGATTATACGGGTGGCAAGGACAGTGCTGCATATAAAAGAGATCTGAAAACCTATCAGGAAGAGATAGAGCCATCATCCATTAAGACAGTAATGGCAGAGCTTGATCAGATGGTCAATGCCATGGTGGAATCGATGAATGATGTGCTTTGCCCCAATATTACGGCAGATGAATTGGATCAAAAGGCAGGAGCAGGAACACCATTGATAGGTATGACTTATGTGGATGCCAGTGGTGTGACGAGAGTGATCACAAAAGATACAAAGTTTTTTGATGTAGAGAAGGCGGGCTATGGATGTGCGCTAAATCAGGGAAAGCCATCTATGGCAGAGCTGTTTGTGAGAGATGATGCAGATCGTTATTCTGAAATTACAGTGAATGGTGAGACATTTTATGTGTACAATGATTTTAATAAATTTGGCAATGAGTCATTGTATACACTTGGCAATCTTAGTGTAAATCCTGATCTGTTACATGATTTTACACTTCTTCCGCTGTCGACAAAGGATGGTGGTGAGGATCGTGCCCGCGCGGAGGCTTTGGGAGATGCTTGGGACAGTGCATCCTTAAAATTGACTCCGTCCCATAATACACAGAAGAAATTTATAGATTATTATACAGAATTTACCGGACAGATGTCCAATGCCGGAAAGATGTATAATAATATGATTGATTATCAGGAAAATTTGACAACAGGCATTAATGAGGGACGCCAGCGCATCACAGGGGTATCTTCGGATGAGGAGCTGACGAATTTGATTAAATTCCAAGCGGCATATAATGCATGTTCCAGATATATCAATGTGGTAGACGAGATGCTGGAGCATCTAGTGACAAGACTATAAAAAGAAAGTGGTGAAAATATGCCGAATACATTTTTTGGCTTAACAATAGGCTCAAGTGGATTAAATGCAGCTAATATAGCGTTAAATACAACCTCACATAATATTGCAAATATAGAGACAGAAGGGTATTCCAGACAGAAAATTGATGCGACAGCGGCGGATGCTCTCAGAATGTATTCTCATTACGGGATGCAGGGCAGCGGTGTGGCGGTTCACAGTGTCAAGCAGATCAGGGATTCCTATTATGATCATAAATACTGGAATAACAATAAGCAGACTGGGGAGCACAATATTAAGCATCATTATACAAAGCAGATTGAGGAGCTTTATTACAATGAGATGACCAATTCTGGATTTACAAAATATTATGGAAATTTCTGTAATTCTCTGGATTCTCTCTCTGCCACTCCCTCACAGATTGAGCTTAGAAATCAGACGATCGAGGGCGGTCAGACACTGGCAGATTATTTTAATAATATAGCAGAGAATCTTATGTCCTATCAGGATGAGACAAATTCTCAGATCAAGATGGTTCTTGACAGGATTAATACCATTGCGGAAAATATCGCTTCCTTAAATGGACAGATTAGCACATTGGAGATGAATGGCGGCTTTGCCAATGATTTGCGCGATAAGAGAAATACACTGGTGGATGAGCTGTCAGGGCTTGCAGGAATCTCTGTCAAAGAGGTAGAATCTCCCACGGGAAGTACATATTATGATATTAAGATCGCGAACCAGACTTTAGTATATGGTACGAAATATCATACGCTGCATGTGGAGTCGAAACCGTCCAGCGAGAAACGCCATGATACAGATATGGCAGGACTTTACGAGATTAAATGGAGTCATGGTCAGGTATTTGATACCTATAATGGGACTCTGAGCGGCGAGCTGATGGGATATGTACAGATAAGAGACGGAGACAATCTGGTAGCACCGATATGGCCGACATCTGGCAATGGGCAGGCCGTAAATTATAAAGGTGTGCCATATTATATGGAGCAGACAAATCAGTTTGTGGCTGAGTATGCAAAGCAATTCAATACAATCCATATGAGTGGTCAAGATTTGGATGGAAATTCAACTGCTGAGGTTCCATTTTTCACCATAAAAAATATGACAGTGGATGATATAAAACAAGCAATTTTGGATGCAAAGGAAGCGACAAATGCAGATGGCACAAAAGTGCCTATAAATAATATTACTGATATAAAGTCAGAGCATATTATAAGCTATATATCAGAAAATATTACGGCTGAGAATGTCTGTGTGAATCCTGATTTGATTCAGGATAACAGAAAGATGGGAACAGCGGGCACGATAAAGGATGGTGTAGAGACACCTGATGTTGCAACTCAGTTAGCAAATCTTCGCAAACAGAAGACCTTCCGAGGTGGTATGCCAGAGGAATGGGTACAGAGTCTGTTGTCAGTGGCGTCCATTGATGCGGAATCGGCGAGGGATATGTATACAAATCATGGAAATATTGGCGAGGCAATTATCAATCAGCGGTTGTCCGTGATGGGAGTTGATAAAGAGGAGGAAGCAGTGGCATTGGTAAAGTACCAGCATATGTTTGAGCTTTCTTCTAAGGTAATTAGTGTGATGAATGAGATATATGACAGGCTGATCAATCAGACTGGTGTATAGGAGGATTATTTATGAGAATTACAAATGGAATGATGACCAATAATACGTTATCCCATATTAATTTAAACAAGCTGAATGTGGATAAGTACAGCACACAAGAATCTACCGGAAAGAAGATTCAAAGACCATCGGATGATCCAATTATTGCGATCCGTGCACTTCGTTTTCGCAGTCAGTTGACGGAGATCTCACATTATCTTGATAAGAATGTGAAGGATGCCGAGTCATGGCTGAGCCTGACAGAGGAGGTCTTGTCAGGTGTCAGTGATACATTGTCCAGTATGCAGAAATATCTTGATCAGGGAGCCAATGATCCGTTGGATACACAAGATAGAGGAGCGGTTATTAAGACATTAAAGGGATATAGAGACCAGATCTATCAGGATGCAAATTATGATTTTGCTGGAAGACGTATTTTTTCAGGATATAAGACAGATACAGATATGATCTTTGCTACGAACGAGAATGTTAAGTATCAGATTACAGAACAGCTAAATTATAATGATTTTGATACGATCAGCAAGGTATTTAATAAAGTTGATATTTCAAATGGCCCTGAGTATATTGATTCATCGACAAATGATACTGATGCTGCGGCGAATAATGGAAAACCCAGTCCAGATGATAAGACAGATATCCACAGGCTGCGTCTCGCCTATGAAGGTCTGATAACAGATAAAAACGGAGTGGTATCACCAGCAGATTTTACTTTGTCGCCTCAAGGCATTTTGACTGAGAATGGTGATGCATGTACAATGACAGTGGTAGCGCCTGCTGCAGATGGAAAGTATTATGTAGATGGAGATCCTACTAAAGCAGAAGTAGATCCATATAGGCCGGGTGACAATGAGATCTATGTCTTAAGTGATACTGGTGAGGTAATATTTGGCGTTGATGCATATAAAGCATACAGAAATGAGCCTATCACTGTTACTTATACCAAGACAGGTTTTGACAAAGGTGATTTGCGTCCAGAACATTTCTTTGATTGTACTCGCTATAAGGAAGATGGAACTACTGAGGATGTAAAGTTCGATTCCCATCAGCAGGACATTAATTATACAGTTAATTTCAACCAGAAACTGAAAGTAAATTCCGAGGGCAAAAATTTCTTTTCTCATGATGTAATACGAGATCTGGATGATTTGATTGATGGGTTAAATGAGTTAGAGCTGATTGAAGATAAAATTAAAAATATAGATAAGATGATAGCTGATCCCGGATATGCTGGTGAGGAAGATCAGAAAAAGCTGAAATCTATGAAGGAGGCTGCTGAGAAGGAGCGTGCTTTGCAGGGAGATATCGTGCAGAAGGGATATGAGAAGAGTATATCTTTATATTCGAAGCATCAGGCAACTGTGGATGCAGAGATTGCAGATATTGGAAGCCGTGACAGCAGATTACAATTAAATAAAACAAGGCTGACGAATCAGAAAACAACGCTGGAGGATCTGAAATCCAGCAATGAGGATATTAATCTGCCAGAGACAATTATACAGCTTTCAGCGGCATCTATGGTGTATGATGCATCATTGTCAGCGGCAAGCAAGGTAATTACCAAGAGCCTTTTGGATTATCTATAAAATGGCAAAGATAAAATATAGAACTAGGGAGGGTTCATGAAGCTAAGGACGAGAATATTTGGCGAGATTGAGATCGACGAGAGCAAGAAGCTGGTTTTTGAACAAGGTATTATTGGCTATCCAGATTTTAGAGAGTTTTTTCTGTTATATGATATAGAGAAAGAATCAAAAGGCGCAATTCACTGGTTACAGTCAGCAGATGATGAGTGCTTTGCACTGCCGGTTATTGATCCGCTGATAATAAGACCAGATTATGATCCCACAATAGAGGATGAGCTGCTGACATCACTGGGAAAGTTGGACGATGAATATGCAGTATTTACAACAATCCGAGTGCCTTCTGACATTACACAGATGACTATCAATTTAAAGGCACCGATTGTCATTAATGTAACAACACAGAAGGGCTGTCAGGTTATTGTGGAGGAAAGCAGCTATGCGGTTCGAGTTCCTGTATACGATCTGCTCAAGAGCAGAATGGAAAAAGGGGAGACAGAAAAATAGAAGCTGCGAGGCAGCGGAAGCGAGGTTTATATGCTGGCATTATCAAGAAAAAAGGGCGAAGCCATTGTAGTGAATAACGATATTGAGCTTACCGTTCTAGAAATTAAGGGCGATCAGGTGAAGATCGGCATCTCGGCTCCCAAAACTGTTCCTATCTACCGGAAAGAGGTATATTTGCAAATACAGGAGGAGAATGAGGAGGCTGCAAGCGGTGCAGATGCCCTAAGATTGAGAAAGTTGATGTAAAATTTTTTGGATAGGCTAAGTATACTATTAAAAAAGCAGATGAAGCTGTCGATATAGATATAAAATAAGGATATCATTAAACAGAACACACGGAGGTGGATATCATGGGAGTAAATCAACTAGCAGGAGCAGGGGCGAATGTATATCAGGCACAACAGGTACAGGTTGTACAGCCTGCTGCGACAGACTCAAAAGTGATGGAACAGGCAACGGATGCCGCAACGACAGAAGCTGCAATAGTAAAAAAACCTGCCGTGGCAAAGCCACAAGATAAGCAGCGGCAGGCAGGGGAAGATACCTATGCAGAGGGAAACGAGGATGTTTCTCAGGAGAAGATTAGGAAAGCGTTGGAGTCAATTAATAAACAGCTTTCCCACACAGAATGTCAATACGGCTTTCATGACAAGACAAATCGTGTCACAATTAAGATAGTAGATAAAGATACTGAGAAGGTTATCAAGGAATTTCCTCCTGAGGAGACACTTGAGATGATTGCAAAGGCATGGGAGCTGGCAGGTATTCTTGTGGATGAAAAGCTTTAAAAAGAAAATGGTCAATGCACATTGTATTTATCATACAACATGGTATACTGTAAGAGCGAGAGATATTATCGCATAAAAGTATCAGGTGCATGGAAAGGAGCAGCATGGCAATCAGATTATCAGGCATGGTATCAGGACTTGATACCGATGCTATTGTAAAAGAATTAGTATCCGCATACAGCAAAAAGACAGAGAGCTATGAGAAGGACAAAACAAAGCTGGAGTGGAAGCAGGAGATTTGGAAAGATCTAAATACAAAGATTTATGATCTTTACAGTCGTACATTGGGTACACTGCGTTTCAGCAGTGCATACAACAAGAAAAAAACTTCAATATCAGATGAGTCAAAGGCGACAATAACAGCTTCTGCCAATGCGGCAAAAGGAACACAGTCAATGGAGATTCATAAAGTGGCAACTTCTGGCTATCTGACAGGTAGTAGTCTTGATATTTATGGATTGAATGATTTGTCTACAAAAACTAATTTGCGAGAGCTTGGTATAGTAGACGAAACTTCCATCAATATTCAGGTGGGTGATGGGGATATAAAGACAATTACTATGTCGGGAGATTCCACCATCGGCGATTTGGTAAAACAGTTTAATGAAGCAGGGATCAATGCGAATTTTGATGAGGAGAACAAGAGGTTCTTCCTGATGTCAACGAACACCGGCAAGGAGAATGATTTCAAGCTCTCAGGAGATTCAGATGCGATGAAGAAACTGGGAATTCTTGCAGAAGGTTGTGCTTATGGAATAGGAGATGTTTGGAAGAAAGATGGCTATAATATAACAAATTCTACCAAACTGTCAGATTTGCATTGGAACGGAGATACAACAAAAGGATTCCCAAAAACGATTGCGTTCGACAACATGGTTCCATTCAGAGTAGAGGATGGCTCAACAAAAACGGTTGCCGATTTTGTTGATTATCTAAATAAGGTAGATGGTGTGGAGGCAAGTTTTGATGAAAAAAATCAGAGATTTGTAATTAAAGGTGCTGATAAGCTTTCAGCAGGTAAGGTATATGATTCTTTGAATCCCGACGTGGGTGATCCTTCTACCACTTCTAAACCACTTTTAGATGTACTGGGATTTGTGAGTGTCCATGGATTTGGAGAGGGAAATGCTGTCAAGATTGACGGCGCAGATGCTCAAATTAAGCTGAATGGCGCTATTTTTGAATCAAATACCAATAATTTTAATATCAATGGCTTATCTATTAATGTTAAAGAGACGACCGCAAAAGCAGATGGATCTGGCTATAATGAGATCAAGATAGTGACAGATACTGATGTAGATGGAATCTACAATACGATTAAGGATTTCTTAAAGGAGTACAATGAGTTGATCAATGAGATGGACTCTTTGTACAACGCAGATAGAGCGAAGGATTACCAGCCTCTGACAGATGAAGAGAAGGAAGCTATGTCAGAGAAGGAAGTGGAGAAGTGGGAGGAGAAGATTAAGAAATCTCTTCTTAGGCGTGATACCACTTTGAGCAGTATATCTTCCACGATGAAGACAGCGATGCTACAGAGCTTTACTATTAATGGAGAGAAGTACAGTTTGTCAACTTTTGGAATACTGACTGGAAATTACTTTACTACGAAGAATAATGAGAAAAATGCGTTCCATATTGATGGTGATCCAGATGATTCCACCGTTTCTTCCAATGAAGAAAAACTGAAGAAAGCGATTGCAGCAAATCCAGAAACTGTGGCAGATTTCTTTTCTCAGCTAACATCGCATCTGTATAGTGAGTTGGATGAGAAAATGAAAGGTACAACGCTGAGCAGTGCTTTTACTGTGTATAATGATAAGCAGATAACTGCTGATCTGAGGCAGTATAATACTCAAATCAGTAAGTGGGAAAATTATGTATCGCAGCAGGAAGAATTTTGGTACAATAAATTTACTGCGATGGAGAAGGCATTGGCACAGCTTCAGTCCAGTACCAGCGCATTATCAGGATTATTGGGCAGTTGATAGAGGGAGGATACCATTATGGCAATGCCTACAGGATATTCCGCTTATCAGAACAATAAGGTTATGACGGCAAGTCCTGCTGAATTGACCTTAATGCTCTATGAGGGGGCGATTAAGTTCTGCAATATAGCAATTATGGGAATTGAGCAGAATGATGTTCCAAAGGCACACACGAATATCACAAAGGTAGAAGCAATTATCGAAGAATTTCGTTCCACTTTGGATTTTAAGTATCCAGTGGCGAAGGATTTTGACGAAGTATATAAGTATTTATATGACAGGTTGGTTGAAGCAAATCTCAAAAAAGATAAGGAGATATTAGAAGAAGTTTTGAAGCATTTGCGCACAATGAGAGATACTTGGAAGGAAGTAATGAAGCAGGGGAAGCATCCAAGCGTATAAGGATGAGTGCAGTATCACGGCATGGACTGTGATATGCAGGAGGAAACAGGATGGAGTATAGTGTGGATTACGTTCAGGTATTGATCGACAGTCTGCAAAAGAAGGTAAAACTTCTGAATAATATTATTCAGATAGATGAAGAACAAAGACAACTGGCAGCAGCACAGAAGTTAGATTTGGAACAGCTTGATGATACAGTAAACAGAAAGTCGGAGTATATTGATGAGCTGAATAAGCTGGATGAAGGGTTTCAACTTATATATGACAGAGTGAAGCCAAGTCTTCAGGGAGAGCCGGAGAAACATAAAGAAGGAATTGTAAAATTAAAACAACTTATCAGTGAGATCACGGATAAGAGTGTGGCAATTCAAGCGGAGGAAGAGCGAAACCGTCAGGCGATCGCAGGACATTTTGCATCCTACAAAAAAGAGATTCGACAGTTTAAGGCAAGTCGTGATGCGACAAGTAATTACTACAAAAGCATGAACAAACTGCAAAATGTGCAGCCAGTATTTATGGATAAGAAAAAGTAAGATGAAACAGTCCACAGCTAATGAAATAGTGTGGACTGTTTTTTAGGTGCAGGGGCACGTAGGGAAACCAGTAGCGAAAGCTGCACGCTCCCCGTGTGGTGCGTGGGAGATAGATCGTTCAGAGCAGGCAGTGTTTTTTGTTGGTGTTGTTGATTGTATTTGATATATCATAATTTCTTGTAAATCATATCCTGTATCTGTTGTTAAAAATATGTTGTATCATTGTCTGGAACGTTCCGTCCGGCGAACTGCCTGTAGTCCTCCGTCACCCCGCTCGCGCTTAGTGAAAA
>CAJUOO010000061.1 GCA_910588535.1 uncultured Lachnospiraceae bacterium
GCAAAAATGAAGCTGCCGCTTCACGAATTTCCATTCGTTAAAGCGACAGCCCCCTTCCAAAAAATACCATTAATCTTTTACCGGAATAAATTTCGCCTGATTCATCAAAGGATGTCTAAGCTCTATCGCCCCCGGTGTGGGACATGCCATCACGCACGCTCCACAGTAGTAACATTCGCCCGGATACATCACTATGGGAGTCCCGCCCTCCTTTGCCGGCATCAATATATCACACTGGCACACTGACACACAGCGGTTACAGCCAACACATAAGGAACTGTCATAGCGAATGGGCTGTGCACTGCACAAAATAGGCTGCACCTTATATTCAACTTTCACCTTCTGCCACCTCCCTAATATAATCCTGATTCCTCTTCTCGTACTCCTCCTTCAGATCGCCGAAGAAATCAAGCGGCACCCGCCTTGCAAGCACCTGATCGCCCTCCTTCCTAAGAACGATGTGACATCTCTCCTCCGGCTTCTCCTCCGTCGGATAATCACTGCGCTGAAAACAGAGAGGCGAGGAGCTTGCCTTTCTCAACAGACAGGCATGAAGAACCATCTGAGATACCGTAAGAATATCTAACACCTCATGTGTGCGCATCAGCTCATGCGGATTCTCACAAAATAGCCTTGGAACCATATCCACTTCAAAGCTCTCCAGCAGACTAAGCCCCTCCTTAAGCAACGCCTCACACTTCACGCCGCCACAGTAATTCTGCATAGCTTTTGCGATCGCCATATTGAGTTCCTTCCAGTGAATCCCATCCTTTTTCTTGATAAATGGAGCATATAATCGCTCCTTCTCCTTAAAGACATCCTCTTCCTTATAAGGAAGAAGCTCTGCTGCTGCCGCACAGTCCGCCGCCTTCCTGCCCGCATAATACCCTGTCGCACAGGCAAAGCCAGCACAGTCTGAGGCATAGAGCTGATCGCCTCCCGCGTAGATATTGTCAATATTTGTCTTGAGATCCCAGTCGTGCATAATACCGCCGGGCGCGCCAAAGAACTGCCTCTCCTGATCCAGAAAATTGGCGGACTGCCATCCCGTCCCATAGCTCTGAAGCATCATTGTTCTGGGATCAAAGCCGCGATCCGTATAATTTTTAAGAATCGGAATCTTGGTCTTTCCCTCCTCTCCGACCATCATGCCCCATATTACCCTGCGCTCCTCCTCCGGCATACGGCTGAGATCAGCATAGAAGGGAAGCTGGTAGCCGCGCTCTATAAGCTCCTCAAAAGGAAGTGTTTCCGGTCCGCGATACTCATACTTTGGATTATCAATCACCCCGCCCTTTAAGAAAAATTTCTGTCCTTTCGCCGGATAATAACGCTCTATTACCGTGGTAAGCTCCTTGCCATCCCGATCCACATATGGAATCTCAACCCCTCTCGCATCCACCATAGTCGCCGCATACCAAGTATTGTGGTTGTTGCCTGCCCCATAAGGCGGGAAGCTTCTTCCTGCTGCCGAGAACTCCGCGCGCACAGATTTCTCCATCATGGTGAATTCCATGCCGCTGCGAAAGCCCATCGCATGGCCGCTGCCCACACTCTGCATAGGACGAAATTCACAAAGTCCCACCAGATCTGGATCAAACAGCCACACCCTAGCTGGGCGGGACATGGCAAGCACAGTGGTCTTCGATCGAAAAACAAGAAATTTTCCTGTGCGCACATTCATTCCCATCGCACCAACACCGCACTTTCTTCCATCCTTCTCCCCAACAAGAAGCGCCGTCGCCTCCGTTCTGTCACAGATCCGTATGCCAAGCCGCCGCATCTCCCTCACAAGCGCTGGCTTAAAGGTTGAGCCCCAGACGCGCAGCGTAAAACAATTCCTATAATCATAGGCAAACATCAGCTTTGTCTTCTCATCCCGAAATGCCGCCCCCTTAAATTCATCCTCTGTATCTCGTATCTTGCCGCCAAAGCGCTCCATATCCAAAAGCCTGTCATAGCCCTCCCGGCACTCGATATAATGAGCGATCCCATTGCTGTACCAGTCCTGCTCATTGACATATGCACCAGCAATCTCCTCCGGCGTCACCTTGGAGCAGGGATTGGTACAGGCAGACTCCCAGTGATCAAAGCCTGTCCCTGCTGAACCACTTCTCTCCGTCGCTCCCTTCTCCACCACCGTGACGGACTGTCCCTTTCTCGCCGCAGCAATCGCCGCATAACAGCCTGCCAAGCCGCCGCCAAGCACCAGCACATCACTTGTGATAATCTCTTCCTCCCCTGCCTCGTTGGCATAGGGCCAGCTATAGCTCTCCATCTCTCTCCCTCATTTCTAAGCACAGCAGCAAATAGAATGGCTAAAAACTTGTTCTCCGCTGTGCCATCTATTCATAAAAACCATTGATACTTTTGGCAAAATTACTGACAACACGCCACGTAATGCCCGCTCGTTCTCTCTGTAAATGGCACCTTTGCACTTCTGCACGACTCCCTCGCATGTGGGCACCTCGCCGCAAACCTGCATCCGGGCTTAGGATTTATGGGGCTTGTCACCTCACCCTGCAAAAGCTCCCGCCTCTTGTGGCAAGAATCCACACTTGGAATTGGTATGGCGGCAAGCAAAGCCTTAGTGTAAGGATGCAGTGGATTGGAAAATATCTCGTCCGCCGGCGCCATCTCCACACATTTCCCAAGATACATGACCATAATTGTATCTGAGATATGGCGCACCACAGAAAGATCATGTGTAATAAACAGATACGTAAGCCCTCTCTCCTCCTGAAGATCCATCAAAAGATTCAAAATCTGTGCCTGTATCGACACATCAAGTGCAGAGACTGGTTCGTCACAAACGATAAATTCCGGCTTTAATACCAATGCCCGCGCGATGCCGATTCTCTGACGCCTGCCCCCGTCAAGCTCATGAGGGTATGCCATGGCAAGCCGCCTCGCCAGCCCCACCGTCTCCATCACTTCCACTACCTTTTCATCCACCTCAGCCCTATTTTTACAGATCCGATTTACCAAGAGAGGCTCTGCGATTAGCTGGCTCACTGTCATACGCCCATTTAAGCTGGAATAGGGGTCCTGAAAAATCATCTGAAGCTTTGGGCGCAGAAGCTTTCTCTCCTTCTTCGTCGCCGTCACAAGGTTTGCGCCATAAGAACCTTTCTCTCTGCCATAAAAAAGGATCTCCCCTTCCGTCGGCTCATTTAAGCACAAGATTGTTCTTCCAAGTGTGGACTTCCCACATCCCGACTCACCGACCACACCAAGTGTCTTTCCCCGTTCCAGCGAGACACTCACATCATCCACAGCATGAAGCTTTCCCGCCGGGGTATTAAAGTATTTCTTCAGATGGCGGATGTCCATCATAATATCCTTCATCTCCCACCGCTCCCTTCCATCTCGCCCGCCGTCCCAGTCTGCTGATACAGATGACATCGAATCTGATGCCCATTTTTCTCATATACTTTTGGCTTCTGCTTTTTGCAGATATCCATACACTGCTTGCAGCGGGGCGAGAAATAGCAGCCCTCCGGCAGTGCAGTGGGATCTGGCATCAGCCCCTCAATCGGACTTAACCTTCTTGCCGATCCCGTTAAGCTCGGTATGGAGCGAAACAGACCAACCGTGTAAGGATGATGCACATCACCCTCAAAAATATCTGCCAGAGTGCCGTACTCCACCACCTCGCCCGCATAGATAATCCCCACCTTATCACAGGTCTCTGCGACTACTCCCAGATCGTGGGTGATCATAATCACAGATGTTTTATACTTTCTTTGCAGATCACAGATCATGGACAATATCTGCGCCTGTATTGTAACATCAAGCGCCGTGGTAGGTTCATCCGCTATCAGCAGATCCGGCTTGCAGACAAGAGCGATCGCAATCACAACCCTCTGCCGCATGCCTCCAGAAAACTGATAGGGATAATCCTTCTTTCTCTCCTTTGGAATCCCCACAAGCTCCAAGGTCTCCTCCACCCGCGCCTCGATCTCCTTTCTGCTGTGCCCTTCTACATTGTGCAAAAGCAGAGCCTCCGCAATCTGATCCCCCACCGTCAGAACCGGGTTAAGTGCTGTCATCGGATCTTGAAAAATCATGGAGATCTTATCTCCCCGCACACGCTGCAGCTCCCTCTCACTCAGAGAAAGCAAATCTGTCCCGTCAAACCATATGCTCCCTTTGGTCACTTTAGCTGTCCGCTCCGGCAAAAGCCCCATCAGAGCAAGCGCTGTCGTCGTCTTGCCCGCTCCCGTCTCACCCACAAGCCCCAAGGTTTCCCCCTGCTCCATGGAAAGGCTGATGCTGTTGACTGCGTGCACAACCTCCATATCTGTCTGATAGACAACAGACAGATCTTTAATATCCAATATCATAAAACCCCTCCTCAATCCTTTAATTTCGGGTCCAGAGCGTCCGTCAGCCCATCTCCCACCAGATTAAACGAAAGAGAGGAAAGCATAATAAAAGCGCCCGGAAATAATAAAAGATATGGGGAGGAAAACATATACTTCTGCGCACCTGACAGAAGTGCTCCCCACTCTGGCGATGGTGGTTGTATCCCCATGCCAATAAAACTCAAGCCCGCGGCAGAGAGAATCATATCTGAGATCGCCATCGTCGTATTTACAATAATCGGCCCCATAGCGTTGGGAAGCACATAGCGAAATATAATCCGCGCGTGGGAACATCCATACGATCGCGCCGCCTCCACATAATCCTGCTCTGCCACCGTAAGCACCACCGAACGAATCAGCCGCACATTACCCGGAATACTGGAGATCGTGATCGCTATCACCAGATTCTGAAGACTTGTGCCAAGCGCCGCAACCACCGCAAGGGAGAGCAAAATCGGCGGCACACACATAAATACATCGACAATACGACAGATCACCATATCTACCATCCCGCCAAAATATCCCGCGCTCGCTCCCAACACTGCCCCAATCACCAAGGCGATCAAACTGGTGGCAACCCCTATAAAAAGCGAGTAGCGAGAACCATGAATCACCCTTGCAAACAGATCCCTTCCATATTCATCTGTCCCGAATATATGCCGCATGCTCGGCCACTGAAGTCTCTCAGCCCCCACCTGATCAATGCACTTGGAATAGGGCACAATCAGATCGGCAAATAGGGTAAAAAATACTATTATCGAGAGAATAATAAGTCCTGCCATCGCCGCCCTATTTTTCCGAAAGCGCCTCCATATTTCTGACACCTGCGAGGTTCTCTTCCCTGTGCGGCTGCCATCTCTATCTTTCTTATTCACGGCTCTTCCCTCCATTCTGGTACTTTGCCTTAATTCGCGGATCGATAAAAGCATACAGCACATCCACAATCAATATAATTATGCTAAAAAGTGCGGCAAGAAATAATGTCGATCCCATCACCACAGGAATATCCTTCTGCCGTATCGCCGTGGTGATCAAGGTTCCCATCCCCGGCATGGCAAAGATTGTCTCTGCGATAATTGCCCCGCCAAGCGACGCGCCAAAGCTTGTGCCAAGCGTGGTGATCACTGGCATCATGGCATTTTTCAGCGCATGTCGCACAATAATCCTTCTCTCGGACGCTCCCTTTGCCCTAGCTGTCCTTATGTACTCCTGCCGTATCGTCTCAAGCATCGCTGAGCGGGTCAGCCTTAGAAGCCCTGCTGCAGAAGTCATGGACACTGTGATGGTGGGCAGTATAAAATGCCAAAGTGTTCCCGCACCGTAGGGCGGCAGCCAGTCAAGCTTTAGTGCAAACAGCATAAGTAACATAAGTCCCAGCCAGAAGCCCGGTATACAGGCAAAAATAAGTGCGGTGATCACACATACATGATCCAGCACCGAATACTGCCGTACTGCTGACAATATACCAAGCCCAATTCCTATCATGGCTGACACAGACATGGACAGCACCGTGAGAGTCAACGTATTAGGAAATCTCGACATAATGCTTTGGATCACCGGCTCTCTGCTCTGATAAGAAAGCCCAAGATCCTGATGCAGCACAATATCACTGATATAATTGACAAAACGAATAAAAAACGGCTTATCATAACCAAACTGTGCATTTAAAGAAGCAATATCCTCCGGCTTCGCCGTGATGCCAAGGATAATCGTCCCCGGATCACCCGGCGTTAAGGAAAGAATTGTAAATACCAGAAACGCGACTCCCAACAAAACCGGGAGCATATACAGAAGTCTTTTTACTATAAATCTAAGCATCCCTTACCAGCCTTTCTTTTGCACCACATGGCTGCAGCCACATCATCCGGCAAGACAATGCAGATCCCAGCCATATATACCCTTATAAGAATTGCCGGAGAATCCTCCGGCAATCTGATCACTTCCATTTAAAATCATAGACAGAATACATTCCCTCAAACGGAATCTCAGGACATTGCAGCCCAGACTGATAAGCATACAGCTCCATAGGATTCGCAAGCACAGCATACACTGCTTCCTCCTGTGCCTTGGTAAGAATCTTATCAAAGATGGCAAGTCGCTTCTGTGTATCTGTCTCTGCCTGTGCCTCTTGAAATAAGCCATCCATCACAGCATCTGAATACCTTGCATTATTCGCCGTTCCGATATAATCCGTGGTAAGTGCCATCTCAAGCATCTGTGTGTCGCCCTCAAGTGTCATGTTGAGCACTGTGATTATATAATTCCCACTTGTCAGCTCACCGATATAAGAATTAAACTCCTTCACGGCAATGGTCACATCCAGACCAACCGCCCTCAGATCATTCTGAATAACAGTCGCAAGATTGGAATATCTCTCAGCAACCAAAATCTCTCCCAGATTATAAGGCGTCGTAATACCTGCCTCAGCAAGCAACGCCTTTGCCTTCTCTGGATCGTATGTGTACTGGAACTGGCTGTCGCTGTAGCCAAAGCGTGACTTTGCACAGATATTGGAATTCACCTCCGCCTCGCCGTCAAAGCAAACCTGAACCAGATTTTCTCGATTGATCGCATAATTGACTGCTTGGCGCACCTTTACATTATCAAAAGGAGCCTTCTCTGTATTCATGGAAATATAGGAAAAGCCTGATGTTGACGCCTCCGCGATCGTAATATTCTTATCTGCCTTAAGCTGTGTCATGCTGGCAGACTGAATGGATGCAAACTGCACATCTCCCGTCTGCAGAGCGATCGCCATCGTCGACTCATCTGGTATCACTTCAAAAGTAACTTTCTCGATAGATGCCTTGCCGCGATAATACTTATCATACGCCTCCAAGGTCAGATTGCTTCCCATATTTCTGCTTACAAATCTATAAGGTCCGCTGCCAACCGGCTGATTGACAAAATTCTCGGCTGATTTCTCATAGTAATCCTTAGAAGCGATATGCACCGAGCACACCCCCAACAGAAACGGGGAGTATGGACTTTCTAGCCGGCAAACCACCGTGTACTCATCCGGCGTCTCCACACTCTTAAGCCCAGTCACATAGGATCCCTGATACTCGGAAGCCATATACATCTCAAGCGAAAACTTGACATCCGCAGAGGTCAGCGGCGTCCCATCATGAAAAGTGACATCCTTTCTTAAATGAAAAGTGTAGGACATATTATCACTGCTAATCTCATACGACTCCGCAATTCTAGGCTCTGGCTCCCCGCTTCCATCCTGCTCCATATACATCAGGGGATCATAGATCTGCCTTAACACATCACTCTCCACACCTGTAGAATAATCTGAGGGATGTAACGTATCCACATCTGCATCCACCGCTATCACCAACGGCTTAGAAGCACCGCCTCCCTCGCCCGAAGAATTGCTGTTTGACGCCGGTGAAGAACACGCTGTCATGGAGCTCACCAGACACATGGCCAATAAGAAAACAAGAATTTTTTTCATAACACTCCTCATTTCTGCGCTGCCTTTGTAAATACTGCAAAGATATACCAGCACTGTTTTTTGTAAAATAAAGGTTCCTCTATCACGCTAACTCTTATCTGCCCGCTTAACGGGCATACAGATCAGAATGTAAAAATTTCTCCACACTAACTCCCATCTGCCTGCTTTAGCAGATATACCAATCAGGATGTGAAATTTTTATTTCACACTATTGATACATATATTTTTTAATAGCTATAGCAAATTATTTTTACCAGCAAAATTCATATTCTGATATTGCCTTGCAAAGTTCAACCCCTGCCTCAATATCATTTTTTGACGCCACTGCGCTCTGGCTGTGAGGATATCTTGTCACTACCACTATCCCGCCCACTCTCACGCCAAGACCTGAGACATTCATGCTGGAAGCATCTGTCCCGCCCTTGTCAATCACCTCTCTCTGGTACTTGATCTTCTTCTCCTCACAGCAGGCAACCATCGCCCCCACAATATCCTCATCACACACCACGGAAGGATCGGAAAATTTTATGGCAATCCCCTCATCCAAGGCATTACATCCCTCCAGATCACACGGGTAATCATGTGCTGGCGTAATATCAACTGCAATGCCGATATCTGGCTGAATCCTAGCTGCCGCTGGCTTGCTGCCCCTGCATCCAAGCTCCTCCTGCACGCAGAACACATAATAAATATCGTTGGGACCGCGCCCATTATTTTCCTTCAATGCCTGCAAAAGCTGATAACAGCCTATTCGGTTATCCAATGATTTACTTGCAATACGATTGTTGGCAAGCTCTATATAAGGACCATAATAACCACATACATCACCGACATTTACATACTTCTTCGCGTCCTCCTTGGAGGTAGCCCCAATATCAATATATAGCTTTCCCACATCGTTCTTCGCGTCTTCAATGGAACCCACGCAGCCGACTACCCCGCTTACCCCATTTCGAAAGCGCACTCTGCCATTATAGGCGGACCCTGCCCAGTTCCATCCAAGATTACAGACACGAAGCCTGCCGTCCGTCTCGATCTTCTTTACCATAAAACCAATCTCATCCATATGCGCGGCAAACATAATGCGCTTTGCCTGCGGACCACCTTTTCCCTTTTTAAGAACAATCAAATTTCCGATGGCATCCTTTATGATCTCATCCGCATATGGTGCCGCCTCTGCCTCAATCAGACCACGAACCTCCTTCTCATAGCCCGCGACTCCCTGCGCTTGGGTCAATCGGATAAGCAGCTCCTCATCCCTCATATATTCTTCACTCCTCTCTGTACATTGACAGCCAGTGTTTTGCTGCTTTAAAGTATTGCTTTGTAAATATAAATTGATACGATTGTATCATTTTTTCATTAATTTTGCAATATGCAAAATGCAAATTCTCCGCTATTTTCTATTTGACATTTCTCCATTGTGTTGTAAAATATTATATAGTACACTTTCGAGGTCTGATGCTACTCACTATAACAGATAAGGATGATTTTCTATGAATATTAACAAGGCTACCCTCTCCGAACAAATCTACGAGATACTGCGGAATGATATCTTGACAAGTCGATTCTTGCCGGGTGAAAAGCTTACACTCAAAAGCTTGCAGGAACGATTTGGCGTCAGTTCCACGCCCGTGCGTGACGCACTGACTCGCCTTTCAGATGAAGGGCTTGCCGTGTATGATTCTAATGTTGGTGTTAAGGTCATTCGCCTGAGTGAGGCAGATCTAAGAGAATTGTATCAATTTATGGGAGATCTGGATGGTCTTGCGATCCTCTATGCATCCAAATATAAGGATCAAGAGATCTTACATAATCAGCTTAAGGAAAATATAGAAAAAACCTCTCTGATTTTTTCATGTGAAAAGGAGGGACGAGCCCTCTCTCAAGAAGAGATCCTTGACTGGAAAGAACTCTCTGATAATTTTCATCTAATTTTTTATTATTTTTGCGACAACAACCGCCTGACACGCGCCGCGAAGCAACAGCGCAGCCAGCTTACCATATATTCCAATCTTTATGAGACAGCTCTGTCCTGCCAGCTTGCGATTGAGCGCTTTCACATTAGCATCTATCAGGCTTACAGGGAGGGAAATTATGAGCTTGCGGCAAGACAGATGAGAGAACATCTGAATGAATCCCTCACCTTTGCACTGCACCAGACATCAAAAACTTCGACTCGTTAATTCCGCCGCCTTGGTCGGCGGTCTTCTTTTTTCTTAATTATAATAGAGTTTTTTCCTGTAAACATCTGCGCATGGTATGTGTCTCTATATCTGCCAGTCTGGTAGGAAGCGGGATATGGCTCTCTTTATTAATAAATTCACACACGATCTCTGTCGCCGTGTCCAGATCAATATAATTGCCCACGGACACAAACACTGGCTTTACATCTTTTTGTGTCCGCAGAGCACGTCCATATACTTCCCCTTCCACCACAATATCCGTGTAAGAATTCTTTTCATTATCTGGCATACACAGCTTCGTATCACCAATCATATAATATTTTTTCGCCACGCCTATGGTTGGCTTTTTTAGATAGAAGGAGGCATGTGTCGCTATTCCCATATGCCTTGGATGAAGATATCCATTGCCGTCAAACATATAGAGATCCGGCTCTCTCTTTATCTTCTTCACCGTGTCAAGAATCAGCGGCAGCTCACGGAAAGCCAGACAGCCCGGTATATAGGGAACCTCTATTTCTCCTAACGTCCACTGCCGCTCCACCACCTCTTTCGTCCCGCTCTCCAACACCACAACACAGCAGACCGCATATTCTGTACTCTTCTCCGTCCAGTACGCCAAATCCACGCCAGCGACATATGGAAATATCTTCGAATCACCATACAATCTAATTTTGCTCGCAAGCTCTCTTTGTATCTCACAGGCACGCTCTATATCAAGCATACTTTTTTCATAATTACATACAACATCACACATCATCCATTCTTTCAACCTCCGACAAATATCCCTTCCACTTGCGATTATGCCTCTATTATACTCCTTTTCTCTCTAAACAGCAAGCGTGCCACCGTCCACCATACCGATTCAAAAGAGATGTTTTTTTATCCTCTTTCTTAAAGAACTATAACTTTACATCTATTGTTTTTTATTATATACTACAATTACTCATATCAGGGTTATATTTTGGACAATTCTGATGGGATAATACAAGATGGTGAGGTTATATTGTGATGGCTGTTATTCAATTGATGTATCGTTTGTTATGGGGTGATCTGATCACGATTCCCCTTCCCGGAGGGAGCTCTCTGGGGCTTTCTCTACTTATTCTGATCTTGGTCCCGTCCGGGATCTACTTTACTGTCAAGACAGGTTTTCTTCCCTTTCGCCTTTTTCACAAGATGTTAAAGGTGACGACAGAAAAACGAAATAAAGAGAAAAAAGATTCCATCTCCGGCGTGCAGGCACTCATTATATCAACCGCCACCCGCGTCGGCATGGGAAATTTAGTTGGTGTTGTCGCCGCCATCTCCGCGGGAGGTGCGGGAGCGGTGTTTTGGATGTGGGTGATGGCTCTGTTAGGCTCCTCCACAGCATTTGTGGAGGCTACCCTCGCCCAGCTCTATAAGGAGAAGGACCCTCTTTACGGTGGCTTTAGAGGTGGTCCCGCCTATTACATTCACGCTTTGTTTAAGAAGACAACAGACAAGAAAAAACACTCCATCATCGCCGTTTTATTTGCTATATCCGGCTTGATCTGCTGGTGTGGCATCAGTCAGGTAATAGGAAATTCCGTCTCCTCTTCCTTTAAAAATGCATTTCAGATTCCGCCGCTCTACACCACGATCTTTTTGGTGTTGATTGCGGCTGTTATCGTGTTGCGAAAAAATGCTACGGTGAAAGTATTAGATTTTATCGTGCCGGTCATGGCAGGACTTTATTTTTTATTTACTTTAATTATTATAGGTATTAATTTTAGCCAGCTTCCGGGAGTTTTTCGCCAGATTTTTGAGGAGGCATTCGGCCTGCGGCAGGTGGTTGCGGGAGGCTTTGGCGCCGTGCTGATGAACGGGGCAAAAAGAGGTTTATTCTCCAACGAGGCTGGCTCCGGCTCTGCTCCCTGCGCGGCCGCGGCAGCAGATATCAGCCATCCTGCCAAAGAAGGACTTTTACAATCCTTTGGCGTTTTTATCGACACAATTGTGATCTGCAGTTGTTCCGCGATGATAATGCTGATGACTCCTGCTGGTCTGACACAGGGTCTTGACGGCATGGATCTGCTGCAGACCGCCATGAAACATCATCTGGGAGACTTTGGTGTTATTTTTATCGCTGTGATTTTATGGTTATTTAGCTTCTCCACTTTTATCGGTATTTTGTTTTACGCAAGATCCAATGTGGCGTACTTATTTGGCGATAACTGGACATCACAGACCTTATATAAGATTTTGGCACTGGTCATGCTTTTTGTTGGAGGTCTTCAGACCTATACCTTTGTCTGGGATCTGGGAGACATCGGGATTGGACTGATGACCATATTTAATATGATTGCCCTATTTCCTCTATCTGGTCATGCTCTGAAATCCTTAAAGGACTATGAGCAGCAGGAAAAAGAGGAAGCATAGAAGAAAGAGGAGGAGATTCTCACATGTGGAAAAGACAGAAAAACAGAATTATTTTGATTTTTTGTTGTGCTGTGGCAGTGATGATGATTGGATTTTCTTATTCTAACTTTATCACACAGCAGATTTTCAAGGAGAGCACAGCCCATCTGGAGGAGATCTACACACAGGTCAATACAATATTTCGATCTATGGTATTTAGAAATTGGAATTTGTTGGATGCTTGGAGAGGGTATATTGAAAAGTCAAACTATTTTGACATTGCAGAATTTGAGAAATTTACAGATCAGCAGAAGGAAAAATGGAACTTTTCAGAGTTTTATTTTCTTGATGAAAACGGCACCTGCATCACGGCAAACGGCGAGCGAGGAACCCTTCGGTTAGATGAACATTATGACAAGTTGCTGACTCACAGAGAAAATGTTGTGTTGAACGCGGTTCTTTCCTCCGAAAGTCAACAGGATGAGCTTATTTTATTTGCTGTTCCTGTTAAAAAAGGTACTTATAAAGGGGTTTCCTATTCTGCTATAGCAGTCGGTTATCGCGTCTCAAATCTGATGGACACGCTGAATGTAGAAGCATTTTCTGGAAAATCCGAAAGCTTTGTAGTATTTTCAAATGGACAGATACTGATCTCTGAGAAAAGCAAGGACAACTCATCCTTTAACTTTTTACAATATTTCGATGAGGAGGCCACACTCAAAAAGAAGTCAGTCAAGGACATACAGGAGGATTTTAGAAATGGCACTCCTGATATTGTGCGTTATCGTGCAGATGGAACGAATTATTATGTGATCTATCAGCCAATTGGCATCAAAGACTGGATGCTTCTTGGAATCGTGCCCGTGTCAGTGGTAAATGCCAGCATGAATCAGATCCATTGGGTGACAGCGGCGGCTTTTGCTGGGATATTTATTCTTCTAGGATTTTCTACTATTGTTATCTTGATTAAGAGAGCAAGAAAGAATGTGGGAGATAAGATCTTGGAGATCCGATATAGGGAACAGCTTTTTGGCATGCTTTCTGACACGGTGGATGATATTTTTATTATGCTGGAGAGCGAAAGCTTTCAGGTTGAGTATGTCAGTCCAAATGTAGAGCGACTTCTCGGTGTATCTATAGCGATGGTGAAGGAGAAGGTGCAGAGCATACAGTCCACGGCAGTTGCTCCAGAAAAATATCTGACCAGAAAGGATCTGGATAAGATTGGAATTAACCAAAGTATGTTTCGGGAATGTGAACATGTTCACCGAAAGACCGGCGAAAGACGGTGGTATCGGGAAACCGCATATCATGTCAATATTCAAAATTCGGACAAATATATATTAGTATTATCTGATCGCACAAAGGAAAAAAATCTCAATCAGCATCTAAGAGAAGCACTGGAATCTGCTTGGAGAGCCAATGAGGCAAAAAGTCATTTTCTCTCCAATATGTCCCATGATATTAGAACACCGATGAATGCGATTATAGGCTTTTCCACCTTGCTTGGAAAGGACGCCGATCAACCTGATAAGGTAAGAGAATATACAAGAAAAATCACGGCGTCAAGCCAGCACCTTCTCAATCTTATCAATGATGTTCTCGATATGAGTAAGATAGAGAGTGGAAAGGCTTCATTAAATACTGCTTCCTTTCGTGTGCCGGAATTTATGGAGGAGATTTCAGCAATCTTGATGCCTCAGGCAAAGGCAAAGGATCAGATCTTTGAGATGTTTGTGTATGGTAAGGTGCCAGAGGTCATATTGGGTGATAAGCTGCGGTTAAATCAGATTCTTATTAACTTATTGTCCAATTCCATTAAATACACACAGAGGGAAGGTCATATTGAGCTGCAGGTTCGAAAACTAGAACAACTCTCCACGCACCATGTCAGGCTCCAATTTATTATCTTGGATAATGGAATGGGTATGAGTGAGGACTATGTCAAGGTAATTTTTGAGCCATTTTCTCGCGAGGACAGCGCAAGAATTGAGGGAATACAAGGCACAGGTCTTGGCATGGCGATCACAAAAAATCTTGTCGATCTGATGGGCGGAATGATCTCTGTCGAGAGCAAATTAGGCGAGGGAAGTCAATTTACAGTGGAGCTAGAGTTCTCTCTTCCTGAGGAAAATATGGAAGAAGGATTTTTCAGAGAATGTGGCATACATAAGATGTTGATAGTGGATGATGATATAGATATCTGTCTTGAAGTGAAGGATCTGATGGCAGATTATGAAGTGGAAGTAGATTATGTCACGGACGGGACACGTGCAGATGCATCAGATTATGATATTATCCTTCTTGACTGGGAGATGCCGGGCATGAACGGAGTGGAGACGGCGCGCAGAATCCGTACTTCTTCCAAACAAAAAAGTCAAGTTCTTGTGCTGACCGCCTATGATGTCAGTGAGATAGAGGATGAGGCGACGGAGGCAGGAGTGGATGCCTTTATGACAAAGCCGTTCTTTGTGTCCACCCTCCGCCAGCTTCTTGAAGATCTACGCACAAAACGGACACGACAAGAAAAGAATCCTGATGAGGAAGAAGAAACTGCACACTCTGTGCTGACTGGTATGTTATTCTTGGCTGCCGAGGATAACGAACTTAATGCAGAGATTCTTTCTGAGATGCTTAAGCTGGAAGGAGCTTCCTGTGAGCTGGCGGGAAATGGCCAGAAGGCTGTTGATATGTTTTGTAACTCCAAGCCGGGCTATTACGATATGATATTGATGGATGTCCAGATGCCCATTATGAATGGTTATGACGCGACAAAAGCTATACGCTCCTTGCCCCGCCAAGATGCAGCGACCATTCCCATTGTAGCCATGACAGCTAATGCATTTGCCGAGGATGTGAAGCATGCACTGGAGGCAGGAATGACAGCACATGTTGCCAAGCCGGTGGATATGGCAGTACTCAAAGGAACCTTAGAAAAGATACAAGCAAAAAACAAACACAGCATGGAGGCTAAAAATGAAGATAACAGCACAGGCAGTGACAGTGTGGAAATGTGAGAAAACTTCTGTTTTGGATCGCGCGTGGAACAGATGGCTTCGCGATATCTCTATGGTCCTTGAGCCGTCTGGAGACGCGCCCAGCCGGTTTGAAATAGAGCTTATCAAAGAACTCGCAGAAGAAGAATATTGGATTCAGGTACATACAGAAGATATTACGGTAAAAGCTGGAGATAATCTGGGAATTATCTATGCACTCTTATATTTGAGCGAGCAATTCTTACATATCACGCCCTTTTGGTTCTGGAACGATCAGACTTTTCACAAAATGCCCTATGTGGAGGTGCCTGAGGGAGAATACCACTCTCCCAATTATCGGCTTCGCTATCGAGGATGGTTTATCAATGATGAGGTTCTTCTGGACGCATGGGGAGCGGATCACTTTGATAGCATGAGCGGGATCACAGAAAATGAGGCTTTTGAGATGGCGATGGAAGCATTGTTGCGTCTTGGCGGAAATATGGTGATTCCCGGAACGGATTACAACAGCCACAAATACAAAAAACTGGCCGCAGATATGGGACTGTGGCTGACCCATCATCATGCGGAACCCCTCGGAGCAACCATGTTTGCGCGCGCATATCCAAATCAAACTCCCTCCTACAAACAACATCCCGATCTCTTCCACTCCCTCTGGCGAGAGGCGATAGAAGAACAGCAGGGGATGAAAGTTGTGTGGAATATAGGATTTCGCGGACAGGGGGACAGACCCTTCTGGGCGGACGATCCAGAATATGACACACCACAAAAAAGAGGCGAACTTATCAGCAGCCTGATAAGAAAACAGTATGATATGCTCTGTGAATATATAGAGAAGCCCATCTGCTGTACAAACCTCTATGGAGAGATGATGGAATTATATCAGCAGGGTTATATCAATCTCCCAGAACATATCATCTATATCTGGGCAGATAATGGATATGGCAAAATGGTGTCCAGACGGCAGGGAAGCCACAATCCAAGAGTGGAGGCTCTGCCACCAAAGCCACAAGGAAAACATGGCATCTATTACCATGCCTCCTTCTATGATCTGCAGGCGGCTTCCCATATTACAATGCTTCCCAACAGTACATTATTTGTAGAACAAGAGCTTTTTGGAGCTATGGAAAAGGGCGTGAGGGAATTTCTTATTGTCAACTGCTCGAACATAAAGCCGCATACCTACATGCTAGACGCGATAGCGCGGATCTGGGGAAAAAAGATGCCCTGCTATACCAAGTTATATTTTCCTCTTCACAGCGACGCTGTGGAGACACTATATCAGAATTATTTTCCATCTATGCTCTCCTATGGGCCAAACCAAGACGATCATGCGGGTGAGCAATATTACCATTATACCATGCGAGCCATCTGTCACGGCTGGCTCGCTGGCAGATTTGATATGCCGGAAAACTCTCTTGTATGGCTGACAGGAAACATCCATTTATATGATCAGGTGACATGGTTACATGAAAAAGCAAAAAGTGCACTGCCTAGTCTTCACACATACTATGAGAATTGCTTGGCTTATTTTGAGAAGCTTCAAAAAGAACCAGACAGCGCAGAGAGAACTCTCTTTCAAGATTCCTTATGGCTACAGGCAGTGATTCATTATAAAAGTTTGTGCGCGCAGAAAACTGTATGTGAAGCTTTCTTTCACTGTATGGACGGAAGACAGAAGGAAGCATTTCTTGCGATTGGCAGGGCGATAGAAGAACTTTATCAGGTAACAGAGTCGATGAAACGAGCGAGCCACGGGAAATGGTCGGGCTTCTACGACAATGATTGTCTGACGGACGTGACATTCACCATCTACACTCTGGAGCGCATTATGGGATATATCAGGAATCTGGGAGATGGTCCACATGGATATAACTGGGCACTGCACTGCGAAAATCCAGACACAGATCGCCCTGTTGTTCTAATCACGAATATGAGAAAACACAAAAAAGATTGGGAATTATATCTTTTGATGAAAAGTAGCAAATAGGTATAAGCAAATAGGAAATTTGGCCGATATATTATACAAAGGAACTTGATGTAAACAACTGCACATCTGCACAGCAGATGAGATTCAAGGAGGAGATCAAAGCAGCATATGGATATGGAAAAGTTTACTCGGTACAGGCGGTATCTCGCATTAACGCTCTGAATTGTTTCACTGGCAAGCAGGAGCGCAGTTATTCTGAGAGAAAGGGAGAATCTGTGAAATTTGAAGAAGCTCTTGAAAAATCTCTCAAAAAAGATGAGGTGGCGTGTTCAGTATATGGCTACGGAAAGACGGGAGCATATGAAGAATATCTCTACCTAAAAAGAGAATACCGACATTAAGAGGGCAAGTCCCCTGCCATTTTGGCAGGGGATTTGTTGTATTATACAATCTTCACTTGAATCACATAAAAGTATGTTATACTATTTTTAAAATACAGAATTTTGATAATACAGAAAGAGGCAAATGATGCAGAATATATTGATTGTGGAAGATGATATGGATATTCAAGAGCTTTTGCAGAATTTTTTGCAGGAGGTGGGATATCGTGTGACAATCGCAGGCGACGGTGTGGAGGCGCTCTCTCTTTTCTCCGAAAATCAGTTTGATCTGATCCTACTTGATATTATGCTGCCGAAAATTGACGGCTTTAGCGTCTGTGAACTAATACGGGCAAAGTCACAAATCCCTATTATTATGCTGACCGCCCTAAGCAGTGAAGAAGAGCAGATACGCGGACTGGATCTGCAGGTAGATGACTATATCACCAAACCCTTCTCCATGCCTATACTTATCCGCAAAATAGCGGCTGTGCTAAGAAGGAGTAATGTACAAAAGAAAGATGCCGAATACATTTCCTACAAAAATCTGACATTAGAGCTCTACAGCTACACGGCGACAGTCGACGGCAGTACCTTCGAGCTGACCCAGAGAGAATTTGAGATTCTAAAAGAGCTGCTCACCCATCAAGGCAGAGTTCTCACCAGACAGAATCTCCTTGACAGGCTGTGGAAATACGATTTTTACGGCGACGAGCGGGTTGTTGACACACATATTAAAAATCTTCGGAAAAAGCTTGGCATAGACTTTATCCAGACAATCAGAGGGGTGGGATATAAAATTGAAAAAGAAAATAAAAAATAGTTTAGCGGCAAAGATTTTCCTTCTGGCACTATGCCTACTTATGCTGTGCAACCTTGCCACCTGCTTTTTTATCTCCCTGCTTATGCCAAAAACCTATTCCATGTACCTAAATGACAGCCTGAATGAGCGGGTAGAAAACTTAATAGACGCACTAAAGACCGTCACAATTCAAAACAGTGGTGTTCTCTTTGACAGCTTTCTAAATAGCTCTGACATCTCCTCCCTAAAGCTTATTAATGAACATGGCGCTGTTATCTCACTCCCCACTCAGATGCCGCCCTATGATATCGCTGCCGTCTCCATTGGGAATATTATCGAAGGACTGGTTGAAGAAGCACTTGAACAATCAGAGGTGTTCTATGATTCCGACATTCTGTCAGAGTACAATAGCTCTTATCCATCAGAATACATTGAGCAGAATGTACAGTCAGAATACCATACTGCTCTAGAAAATTTCTCCGCTGATATTGCCTTAGTAGAAGGCACGTCAATCTTAGAGGAAAATGCGGAACCACTCACCATGCAGAGCTTTGACTTCTCCTTCTTAGACAGTGATCTTCGCTACCATCTTCTGGTATGTGGAAACCCCAAGCCCATCCACCAGATAAAACAGGTATTTCTCTGGCTTATGCCTCTGCTTGTGCTGCTCACCATCTTGATCGCCAGCATCACGGCAGTGTTATTCTCCTATATTGTGACAAAGCCAATTTTAAAGATCTGTGGCATCGCCCACAATATGTCTCAGCTCTCCTTTGATTGGCAATGTGACGAGACACGCACAGATGAACTTGGCATATTGGAAAAAAGCCTCAATATTCTGTCATACAAACTCTCCAATGCTCTATCAAGCTTACAGACAGCAAACCAAAAGCTTAAGGACGATATGGAAAAAGAAAAGCAATTCTTTTCCGCTGTATCACATGAATTAAAAACACCCATCACAGTTATTAAAGGACAATTAGAAGGGATGCTGTTTGACATCGGAGTGTACAAGGATCACAAAAAATATCTCTCACGCTCTCTGTCTGTAGCTGGCACACTGGAAACTATGGTTCAGGAAATACTCACCGTGTCTCGTCTAGAAACCACTGCGCTGCCCCACAGCCAGCTTGACATGGCTCCACTTATCAAATCCTACCTGCTGTCCACTGAGGATCTGATTGTCAACAAGGAACTATCCCTGCACACTCAGATAGATGCACCCGCCCTTGTAACCGGCAATAAAATTATGCTATCCAAGGTAATAGGAAATCTAATAAGCAACGCAATCTTCTATTCTCCTCCCCAAAACACCATCTCTCTCTCAGCTAAAATGGTGGAAGGCATCTTTACTTTTCAAATTGAAAACACTGGTGTCCATATACCAGAGGAGGCCCTACCTAAGATCTTTGATCCATTCTACCGCGTAGAACAGTCCAGAAACAGACAGACAGGTGGAAGCGGCCTTGGATTGTATATTGTTCAAAAGATTTTAGAACAGCACCACTCCTGCTGCACCGCAAAAAATACAGAAAAAAGCGTCTGCTTTTCCTTTGTACTGCGACAAATCGAGTAGGGAGATATTATTTTTGCTTACCGTATAATATAACTTCTTATAAATTTTATACTTTATCTCCTATTAAGAATTTGTTGTATCATTTTCGGGAAAGTTCCGCCCGGCGAACTGCTTGTGGTCCTCCGTCACCCCGCTTGCGCTTAGTGAAAAACGCAGTGGACGCTAAGCTCGAAATTACCTCGCTAAGCGCCAGCGTTTTTCAATAGGTTCCTTGAGGACCACAAGCAGTTCGCCGGGCTGTTTTTATCAGTTAGGTAAAACACGTTTTCATTCTACTTATATAGGATGAATAAATCATTTTTTTGTCTTTATTAAAAGAATGTAACACTCTATGAATACAAACAAAATTATAATAAATATAAAGCTGCAAATATATAAAGAATCACCGTTTACCTGAAATATTCAGCAAAACAGTATAGTCCGTCTGCTATTTTCCTCAAGGAACCTATTGAAAAACAGCGCACTGGCTGTACTGTTTTATTGAATGTTTTACATACGCTGTGATTCTCCATCTACTTGCAGCTCTATGTCTATATTCATTCCCATGAGCAACAATACAAGTAACTGCTTACAGTCATATGACGACTGCCGCAAAAGTTAAAAACCCGCTGCAAGCAACGAAGTTTTTGACTTCGCTTGTATTCATAGAACATTATATTTTCTAATAAGGGACAATAAAAACATTCTATCAATCCTATACAAGCAGAATTACAACGTGTTTCTCCTTACTGATATAATAGCCCGGCGAACTGCCTATGGTCCTCAAGGAACCTATTGAAAAACGCCGGCG